>NZ_JBSGFQ010000143.1:0-28761 GCF_053603495.1 Nonomuraea sp. NPDC004186
GCGGGCAGGCCGAGGCGCTGGTGGACGCGGGCCTGCTGGAGACGCACGCGGCCCCGCAGGCCGCGGCCGTCCGGCGGGGTGCGGCGGGAGCTGGTGGAGCTCATCGACCGCATGACGGACATCCCGGCCATGATCTTCGACCACCGCCTCGACCTGCTCGCCTGGAACCGGCTGGCCGACGCGCTCTTCCCCGGCCTCTGCCGCCCCGGCGCCAACCTGGCCAGGTACAACTTCCTCGCCGAGCCCGACCTGTACGCCGACCGCGAGGAGGTGCTCCGGGCCACGGTCGGGCAGCTCCGCCTGGCCACCGGCCGCCACGCCGACGACCCGGCGCTGACCGCCCTGATCGGCGAGCTGTCGGTGCACAGCCATCGGTTCCGCACCCTCTGGGCCGGCCGCGTCGTCAAGGAGCGCACCAACGGGGTCAAGCGCTTCACGCATCCGGTGGTGGGTGAGCTGGCGCTGCGGTACGAGACGTTCGACCTGCCGGGCGGGTCGGGGCAGCGGCTGAGCCTGCTCCACCCCGAGCCGGGCGGCGCCGACGAGGAGTCGCTGCGGCTGCTCGCCTCGTGGTCCGCCTAGCAGGGTCCGCCTAGTACGTGGGGGCGGTGCGGAACGCCTCGATGAGGTGCGCGCGTACCCTGGCCACCGCGGGCTTGGCCAGCGCGCCCGAGCGGACGGCCAGGTAGCCGGTGTTGATCGGGGCCTCGTCGGGCTCGGCCAGCGTGACCAGCGTGCCCGCCGCCAGGTCGCGGCGGCACAGGTAGGCGGGCAGCACGGAGACGCCCATCCCGGCCCTGACGGCGCTGAGCACGCCGCGCAGGTCGGGGATGACGACCTGCGCCGCCATCGCGGGCCGCCTGCCGAACACGGAGCGCCAGTAGCGGCGCACGATGGGCAGGTCCTCGGCGTAGGCCACCAGCGGCACCGCCGCCAGCTCCCTCGGCCCCACCCCGGCGAGCCCCAGGGACGGGGCGGCGACCAGCAGGAACTCCTCGTCGTAGAGGGGGTCTGCCTGGACGCCGCGCACCCGGGGCCGGATCGTGGAGATCACCAGGTCCAGGCGCCCGGCCGCGAGGTCCGCCAGGAGGTCGTCGGACAGCCCGAGCGTCGTGCGGAGCCGCAGCCCTGAGCGCACCAGCGGGGCGAGCATCGGCATCACCTCCTCGCACAGGAACTCGGCGGGCCCGCCCAGGTGCACGGCCGCGTCCGAGGGCAGCTCCGACTCCACCACCCCGTCCAGGGAGTCGAGCGAGGGGGCCACCCGGCGGGCCAGCTCGTCGGCGGCCGGCGTGGGCGCCACCCCGCGCGGCAGCCGGTCGAACAGCGGCCGGTCCAGCACCGACTCCAGCGTCTTGACCTGCGCCGTCACGGCCGGCTGCGACAGGCCGAGGGTCTGCGCGGCGGCCGTGATGGAGCCGGTCCTGTGCACCGCGAGGAACGTCCGCAGCAGGTCGAGCGAGATTGGCGACATATCACTATTCTGATACCTAAGACGATATTTCGTTATTTGTTACTTATGGCGGGCCGGGGCGACGATGTGAGACATGAACAAGCGCATTCTCATCGCCCTGACCAGCCATGACGACCTCGGCGGCGTCGAGCGGACCGGATACTACGTGCCCGAGGCGGCCCACCCCTGGGAGATTTTCCGCAAGGCCGGCTACGAGGTGGACGTCGCCAGCGTGCGGGGCGGGCAGCCGCCCCAGGACGGGTTCGACGCCGCCGACCAGACCCAGGTGGCCTTCCTCGCCGCGATCGGGGAGCGCGACACCGACCGCCTCGCGGACGTCGACGCCTCCCGTTACGACGCCGTGCTCTACGCCGGAGGCCACGGCACCATGTGGGACTTCCCCGACGACCCGGACGTCATCCGCGTCGGGCGCGAGGTGTACGAGCGGGGCGGCGTGGTCGCGGCGGTCTGCCACGGCCCGTCCGCGCTGGTGAACCTGACCCTCTCCGACGGCTCGTACCTGGTGGAGGGCAAGCGGGTGGCGGCCTTCACCAACGAGGAGGAGCGGCTGCGCGGCGTGGCCGACGTGGTGCCGTTCCTGCTGGCTGACAAACTGGTGGAGCGTGGCGCCGAGCACGAGCCGGGCGCCAACTGGCAGGCTCAGGTCGTCGTGGACGGCAGGCTCGCCACCGGCCAGAACCCGGCCAGCGCCGCGCCCCTCGCGGAGCGCGTCCTCGACGTCCTCGCCGAACGGCGGGACTGAGGAGCGGAATCGCCGCCGGATGGCGGTTGTCTGCCACGGCGCGGGCTCTGACCATCGAGGAGTGGCCCCATAGAAGGGATATCAGATGGCATTCCACCCCAACCTCGACCCAGAGATCCGCGCCTTTCTCGAGCGGACACCGTTCCCGACGTTCGACACGGCGAACCTGACGCCCGAGGAACTGCCCGAGCACCGTGCGCAGATCAACGCGTTCCTCGCCGCCGCGCCGCCGGCCGACACCGACGTGGTGATCGAGGACCGGCACGTGCCGGGGCCCGACGGCGCTCCCGACGTCCGGGTACGGATCTACCGCCCGGCGGGCGGCGGTGAGGGGCGGCCGGGTCTGTACTGGATCCACGGCGGAGGGATGATCATCGGCACGCCCGAGATCGACGAGGCGATGATGATCGGCTACGTCGAGGAGCTCGGGTGCGTGGCGGTCTCCGTCGACTACCGGCTGGCGCCCGAGAACCCCCATCCCGCGCCGGTCGAGGACTGCTACGCCGGGCTGGTGTGGACCGCCAAGGCGGCGGGCGAGCTGGGCATCGACCCGGCCAGGATCGCGGTCGGCGGCGCCAGCGCGGGCGGCGGGCTCGCCGCCGCCACCGTGCTGCTGGCCCGCGACCGGGGCGGCCCCGACGTGGCGTTCCAGCTGCTGGTCTGCCCGATGCTGGACGACCGCAACATCACCCCGTCCAGCCACGAGTTCACCGAGGCGGTGGTCTGGGACCGCAGCGCGAACCTCTTCGGCTGGACCGCCCTGCTGGGCGACCGGATCGGCACCGACGACGTGCCCCCGTACGCGGCTCCCGCCCGGGCCACGGACCTGGCCGGGCTGCCGCCGGCGTTCATCGACGTCGGTGAGCTGGAGGTGTTCAGGGACGAGGACGTCGACTACGCGCTGCGGCTGTCGCAGGCGGGCGTGTCCACGGAGCTCCACCTCTACCCGGGGGCCTTCCACGGGTTCGACGGGATGGTCCCGGACGCCGAGCTGTCCAAGCGGGCGCGGGCGGCCCGGCTGGCGGCGCTCAGGCGGGCGTTCGCGGTCTGAGGTTGGCGCGCAGCCGTACCAGGGCGAGGGCCAGGTGGGCGCGCAGGCGGCCGGCCGCGTCGGCGAGCGAGAAGCCCAGCACGGACTCGGCCCTGGCGATGCGCGCGGCCATCGAGCTGTGGTGCAGGTGCACGGTGGCGGCCGCGCCGCGGACCGAGCCCGCCAGGCACAGCGCCCGCACCGCCGCCAGGGACTCCTCGCCGAGCCGCTCCATCGCCCGGACGTCGGCCAGCCCCGCGACCGCCGGCTCCGGCAGGTCGGCGAACAGCGCCAGGGCCCCCAGCTCGGACCAGCGCATCACGCGATCGTGCGGGCCGGTGAAGCGGAGCGCCGTCCGCGCGCCGGCCCATGACTCGGCCGCCCGCGCGCCGGGCAGCTCGGGCCCGATGCCCACCCGCGACCCCTCGGGAAGGTCGCGGGGCAGGGTGGTCGCCACCAGGACCGCTTCCGTGTCACCGATCCTGGTGGCGCGCACCTGGTGGCCCATGGCGCGCAGGCCGGCGGCGAGTTCCCGGTCCGGCCCCCGGTCCGGCCCCCGGTCCGGCCCCCGGTCCGGCCCCCGGTCCGGCAGGGCGATCGCCAGCGCCTGGAGCGGGGTGGAGGGGGCGAAGCCGAGCAGGCGCAGGGCACGGGCGCGTTCGGCCTCGCCGGTCTCGGCCGACAGCACCAGCTCCACCAGCGCCGGGTCCTGCCCCGACCGCGCCAGCGCGGCCGCGCGTTCCAGGGTGACCTCGGCCGCCACCGCGTACCGTTCGAGGACGATCTCGTCGAGCCCGTGCGCCGGCCCCTCGCGCTCCATCCAGACCGCCCCGAGCCCGTCGCTCAGCTCCCTGACCTGGGCCGGCGCCTCGGCGGGCGTGTCCACGGCGCCGCGTGGCGACGTGCGGGTGCGGCGGCCGGTGGCCGCGTCGAGCAGCCCGACCGGGCATTGCGCCAGCCGCGCCGTGGCCGAGAGCAGCGTGGGCACGCTCACGTGGTCGCGAAGCAGCGAGTCGAAGTAGGCGATCACCCGCACCGCGCTCTCCGCGTCGGCGTCGAGCGTGGACAGCTTCAGCAGCAGCCCCTGCATGGCCAACAGACTATGTCCGCAAACCGCTGTTCGGGTTACCAAGCGTGCGCTAGGTTGGTTATGTGGATCTCGACTTCTCCCCGGCCGAGCAGGGCTTCCGCGCCGAGGTTCGCGACTGGCTGCGCGCGCACGTGCCGGGACCGCTGCCGTCCATGGACACCCCCGAGGGCTTCGCCGCGCACCGCGCCTGGGAGGCGCTGCTGGCGGACGCGCGGCTGTCCGTCGTCTCCTGGCCCGAGGAGTACGGCGGGCGCGGCGCCTCCCTGATCAAATGGCTGATCTTCGAGGAGGAGTACTGGGCCGCCGGAGCCCCCGCCCGGGTCACCCAGAACGGCATCTTCCTGCTGGGCCCCTCGCTGATGCGCTTCGGCGCGCCCGAGCAGCGCAGGCGGTGGCTGCCGAGGATGGCCAGAGGCGACGACGTGTGGGCGCAGGCCTGGTCGGAGCCGGAGGCGGGCAGCGACCTGGCGGCCCTCACCTCGCGCGCCGAGCCCGTGCCCGGCGGCTGGCGCCTGTACGGGCACAAGACGTGGAGCTCGCGGGCCGCCTACGCCACGCACGGGTTCGGCCTGTTCCGCACGTCGGGGACGCGGCACAAGGGGCTGACGTACTTCCTCTTCCCCCTCTCCGACGTCGCCGTGCGGCCGATCGCGCAGCTCGACGGGCTGCCGGGGTTCGCGGAGCTGCACTTCGACGGGGTGTTCACGCCTGATTCGATGGTGCTCGGCGAGGTCGGCAAGGGCTGGCGGGTCGCGATGGCCACCACGTCCTCCGAACGCGGCCTCACCCTGCGCAGCCCCGGCCGCTTCCTGGCCACGGCCGACCGGCTGGTCGCGCTGGCCCGCTCCTCGGGCGACCCCGTGGCGGCCGACCGGGCCGCCAGGTGCTGGACCGAGGCGGAGGCGTACCGGCTGCACACGTTCGCGACGGCGCGGCGGCTCATGGCGGGGGAGGAGATCGGCTCCGCGTCCAGCATGGGGAAGGTCTTCTGGTCCGAGCTGGACCTGCGCATGCACGCCCTGGCCATGGAACTGCTCGGGGACCGGGCGGGGGAGGAGGGCTGGCTGGACGGGTTCCTGTTCTCGCTGGCCGGGCCCATCTACGCGGGCACGAACGAGATCCAGCGCAACATCATCGCCGAACGGGTCCTGGGGCTGCCACGATGAACTTCGGATTCACGGACGAGCAGCTCGCGCTGGCCGCCACTGTGCGGGACGTGCTGCGGGCGCACTGCCCACCGGCCGCGCTGCGGTCCGAGCGGCGGCCGGCCTGGGAGCAGCTGGCCGCGCTGGGGTTCTTCGGCCTGCTGGCGCCTCCCGAGTCCGACGGGCTGGGGCTCGGGCTGGCCGACGTCCTGCCCGCGCTGGAGGAGACCGGGCGGGCGTGCCTTCCTGGGCCGGTCGTCGAGACCGCCGTGGTGGCGCCGTACCTGCTGCCGGACAACCCCAAGCTGGCCTCCGGCGCGCTGTGCGTCGCCGTGCTGCCGCCAGGGCAGGCGTACGCGCCGGACGCCGACCTGGCCGATCTGCTGCTGGTGGCGGGGGACGGCGGGTGGCGCCTGGTCGCCAGGGAGTCGGTACGCCTGGTGCCCAGGACCGGGGTGGACCCGTGCCGTCCCGCGTTCGAGGTGGCCTTCGACGAGTCCGAGGAACTGGGCGGCCCGGTCGAGCGGGTGCTGCGGCGGGCCGCGGTGGCGACGGCGGCGCAGCTCATCGGGGTCGCCAGGGAGCTGCTCGCGGCCACCGTCGCGTACGCGCGGGTGCGGACGCAGTTCGGTGCGGCGATCGGGTCGTTCCAGGCGGTCAAGCACCAGCTCGCGGACGCGGCCGTGGCGGTGGAGTTCGCCGCGCCGCTGGTGCACCGGGCGGCCCTGTCGGTGGACCGGATGGCCGAGAGCGTGGACCGGGCTGACGGAACCGTGGACGGGGCCGGTGGGACCGCCGATCGGGATGTCGGGATCGTGGATCGGGCCGGAGGGGCCGCCGACCGGGATGTGAGCGCCGCCAAGGCCGCCGCCGGTGAGGCCGCCGTGCTGGCGGCCCGGGTGGCGCTGCAGGTGCACGGCGCGATCGGCTACACCGAGGAGCTGGACCTGCGGTTCTGGCTCGCGCGGGCCTGGTCGCTGTCGGCCGCGTACGGCACCACGGCGGCGCACCGGGAACGCGTCCGAACCGCCCTCCTGGGCGGCGACCTGCGGAGGTGGCCATGAAGTTCGGAGTGCCGCTCGGACTGGTGCATCCGGACGCGTGGAAGGACGTGGCGGTGGCGGCGGACGAGCTGGGGTTCGAGTCGGTGTGGCTGCCCGAGCACCTCGTCTTCGCCACCGACCTGTCGCTCGCCCATTACCCGGGCACGTCCGACCCGGGGATCAAGCCCGGCACGCCGCTGTTCGACGCGCCCGCGTACCTGTGCTGGCTCGCCGCCTTGACCTCCCGCGTCCGGCTCGGTACGGCGGTGCAGCTCCTCGCGCTGCGCCACCCCTTCGTGTCCGCCCGCGCGTTCGCCACCCTGGACGTGGTCTCGTCGGGGCGGGCGATCTGCGGGGTCGGCGCCGGCTGGTACCGGGGCGAGTGGGAGGCGGCCGGCGTCGAGTTCCGCACCCGGGGAGCCCGGCTGGACGAGGCGATCGAGGTGGTCAGGCGGCTCTGGAGCGAGCCGGTGGTCACCCATTCCGGGAGGTTCTACTCGTTCCCCGAGGTCGCGTTCGAGCCCAAGCCGGTGCAGCGGCGGCTGCCGGTGCTCGCGGGCGGGGAGTCGGCCGCCGCGCTGCGCCGGGCCGCCGGGCTGTGCGACGGATGGATCAGCATGCCGCACACCCTCGAGTCCATCAAGCCGCAGCTCGACCGGCTGGGGGCGGGGGTGCCGGTGACCGCGCACGCGTACGCGCTGGCCTCGCCCGACGAGGTGCCCGCCTGGGCGGCGCTGGGCGTGGAGCGGCTGATCGTACGGCCCTGGAGCCGCAGCCGGGACGCGGTGTCCCGGCTGGCCGCCTTCGCCGCCGACTACGGGGTGGGGGCCGCCTCGTGAGGGTCGCCCCCGTAAGGGCCGCCTCGTGAGGGTCGCTCACGCGCGGTGGCGGCCCCGCCTCCGGGGCTGACCGGACGTGCTCCGGCCGGGCTGGCCGGGGGCGCTCCGGCCGGGCTGGCTCGGGGCGCTCCTGGCCGGGTGGCTGGAGGCGCCCCTGCCGGTGCCGCCCGCGCCGACCAGCTGGCGCTCGTCCTCCCGCCGGTGCGGCTGCGGGGACCCGGCGGAGGCGTGGCGGCGGCCCGCCAGCGGGGCGTCCTGCGCGAACGGCTGCGCGCCGCCGATGTGCATGCCCTGGGTGGGCGCCGGACGGCGGTGCCGGCGGCCGCGCAGCGGGAGGTCGGCCGTCCCGGGCTCGTCGGAGGGGCGCCCGAGGCGGCGGCGACGTCCCTGGTACGTGGCGCCGATGTCGAGGACGTCGTCGCCCCTGCCGTCGGTCGGGCTGAAGGCGTCGAACGCGCTGGTCGCCTGGGGGATGACGATGCGCTCGAACGGCCCGGTGTCCACGAAGCGCTCCAGCGGTCCGGTGTCCACCAGGATCTCGACCGGCCCGCTCCGGGCGGGCTCGGCCGGCCGGGAGGCGAAGAAGGCGTCGAAGGGGTCGGCGTCCGTGGCGAGGTCGAAGGGACGCGTGTCGAGCGGGCGCCTCCGGCGTCCGGTGGCCCGGGCGGCGGGCTGGACGGCTTCCAGGGCCGTAACCGGCTGGAGGGCGTCCCGGGCCGCGGGGGCCAGTGCGGCGGTGTCCAGGGCTGCAGCGGGCTGGAAGGCTTCCAGGGCGGCTGCGTCCAGGGCGGCTGTGGCCGTGACAGGGTCCAGGGGCGCGGTCGGCTGGAGTGCGGCCGTTCGGCGGCTCGTACGGACCGGCTCGACCTCGAGCTTGCGGCGGCGACGGCGGCGGTTGGCAGCGGGACTATGCGTCGTGGCCCCAGCGGTGACCGGGGCGGCCCGCAGGCGGCGGGTCTTGGCCACGGCGAGCAGGGCCAGGGCCGCCACCAGGGCGGAGCCGACCAGCGTCGGCGAGGAGATGGCCGGCATCGGGCCGGTGGCCGAGGCGTCCGCGTGCGTGGGGATCGGTTCGGCGGTCGCCGCCGTGGTGTCGGCCGTCGCCGGCTTGGCGTGCTTGGCCTTCTTCGGCTGCTTGGGGCTCTCGGCGGTCGTGCCGTCCGAGGCGGGGCCGGTGGCGACCTTGGGGGAAGCGGGCGTGGGAGCGGCCTGAGGCTCCTTCTTCGCGGGGGAGCTTCCGGTCTCAGGGGCCCGGGCGGGCTCCTGGACCTCGCTGTGGGGGATCAGGGAGGTGAGCAGCTCGTTCCCGGAGAGCTGCTGGAGCGCACCGACGTCGGTGCCCGGCCCCGGCTGCAGGGCGGCCTGCTCCTCGGCCTTCTTCTGCGCCTCGCGCTGCTGCCGGGCCGCCTCCTCGTCCAGGCGGGACTTGATGCGCTCCGGGTAGCCGTACCCGACGACCTTGCTTGTGTCACGTTCCTTGCGCTTGGCGACGCCGCCGTCGATGTTGCCCTCGATGGTGAAGATCGTGTCACCCTCGACCCTCGTCACGATGCCGACGTGGTCGATGTTGTCGATGCTGTTCGAGCCGCTCCAGTCGTAGAAGACGAACGCCCCGGGCTTGGGCTTGTGGCCCCACGCCCCCTGCTCCTTGAACCACTCCGCGTGCGACACGGTCCACGCGAACTGCCCGATCCAGTCCTCGTACCCGAGCTTGTGCGCGGCCCACGAGAGGTACATGTCGCACCATGGGGCAGCGCTGTAGTCGGCGTCGAACTCGACGTTCTTGCCGTACCAGTTGCCGAACTTGGTGTACGCCCCTGATTTCTCGGCATACCCGAGCTGGCTCTCCAGCAACTCGATGTACTTCTGCATCTCTGGCGTCATGGAAGTATGGGGACACCTTCCGGGCAAGCCGGTTTGTCCGCATAGATCCCGGGTAAAGGGACACCCTGTGACTACTGGGACAAAACCGGAGGCTTGTCGTCTTCCGTGATGAGCGAGGCTACCGTGCCGTCTCGGCAGGTCAAGCCAGCACCAAGTGACGTTCAAGCTTTCCTAGACCAAGAACCCGCTGGTCAAAGATGTTGCCAGAAATGTCCAAGCTAAGGAGGTTTAATCCAAAAAGATCTACCTCGTACCAGGTGAGAGCCTTGCCCCGAGTCAGTACCCCGCGCCCGTGAGCAGCCCGCCGTCCACCGTGAACTCGCTGCCCGTGCAGTAGCTGGCCCGATCCGAGGCCAGGAAGGCCACCACGTGGGACACCTCCACCGGCTTGGCGAAGCGCTTGATGACCATGGACTTCACGAAGGCGTCGGCGTCGACCTCGTTCATCATGTCGGGGTCCATCGCCATCGAGGTGTTGATCGCGCCGGGATGCACCGAGTTCACCCGGATCTTGAACCGGGCCAGCTCTCGCGCCGCCGACTTGGTCAGCCCGCGCACCCCGAACTTCGACGCCGAGTACGCCGACAGCCCCTCGGCTCCGACGTAGCCCTCGATCGAGGAGATGTTCACGATGGCGCCCCGCCCGGCCGCCTTCATGGGGTCGATCGCCGACTTGATCCCGAGCCAGGTGCCCTTGAGGTTGACGCCGATCACCCGGTCGAAGTCCTCGGGTGACATATCGCTGATGCGCCGAAATTTCAGGATCCCGGCGTTGTTGACCAGCACGTCCAGCCGGCCGTGCAGCTCGGTGGCCGTCGCCACCGCCCGATCCCAGTCCTCGACGCTCGTCACGTCGTGATGGACGAACGCGGCCCCCGTCTCCTCGGCCAGCGCCTTCCCCTCCTCGTCCAGCACGTCACCGAACACCACCCGCGCCCCTTCCTCAAGGAACAGCCGCACGTGCGCCGCCCCCATCCCGCGAGCGCCACCGGTGATCAACGCGACCTTGCCCTCAAGCAACCCCATGACGCCCTCCAGCCGCAACGGCCACCGCCGCCGCCTCCATGGAGCGGTAGACGGGGATCCCCGCCTCCGCCGCGATCCGCCTCACTTCGTCCTCGACCCCCGGGGGCGCGCACTCGCCGTTCCTGGTGACGAGGGTGATCCTGGTGCCCGGCAGCGCGGCCTGCGCCTGCGCCACGGCCCGCGTGTAGGCGTACAGGGGCTCCGCCGCGTCCCCGTACGTGAAGAACGCCTGGACGTTCACGTGCAGGACCACGTCGCCGTACGGCCTGCACCGCAGCAGCGCGGAGACCACCTCGGGCACGAGCCCGGCCCGGCCCAGGGGCCCGACCGGCACTTCGAGCGGGTTGCCGGAGGTCACCACCCCGAGCCCGCGCAGCGCCTCCAGCGCGGCCGGGGGCAGCGGGTCCAGCCGTACCCCCGCCAGGTCGAACGCGTCCGCCGCCAGCACGCTCGCGCCCCCGCTCGGCCCCACGACCAGCACGCCGCCGGAGGCGGCGCCTGAGCGCGAGCCGTGCGCCTGGAAGTACGCCAGCACCCCGATCAGATCGTCCTGGCCGGCGACCAGCACCGCCCCCGCCTGCTCGGCCACCGCCTCCCACACCCGCCGGTCGCTCACCATGCCGCCCGTGTGGGACGCGGCCGCCTCCTGCCCCTGCCCGCTCCGCCCGCCGACCAGCAGCACCACCGGCAGCTCCGCGGCGCGCAGCGCCTCGAACAGCTCGCGCCCGTCACGCGGGTCCTCCAGGTACAGCCCGACGGCCCGCGTCTCCTCGTCCCGGGCGAGCCAGCGCAGCAGCTCGGCGGGGGTCACGTCGGCCGAGTTCCCCACGGTGACGACCCGGCTGAACGCCAGCCCGCGCCGCTCCCCGACCTTGATCACCTCGCCCGCGAGCCCGCCGCTCTGCGAGATCAGCGCCACCGTCCCGGCGGGCCCGAGCCCGCCCCCGACGAACGTCTGCCGTCCCCGAGGGCTGTACACGCCCATGCAGTTGGGCCCCAGCAGCCGCGTGCCCGCCGCCCGCGCCGCCTCGACCAGCCCCTCCTCCAGGTCCGGCCGGCCGGCCTCGGCGAACCCGCCGCTCATCACCTGCACGAACGGCACCCCGCGCGCCTCCCGCAGCACGTCGGCGCAGCGTTCGGCGGGCACGGCCACGAGGGCGTAGTCCACGTCCGCCTCGGCGAGGGACGGCACGGCCGGCACCCCCGCCACCTCGGCCGCGGTGGGATGCACGGCCACCAGCGGGACGCCCGCGGCGCGGTAGAAGCCGAGGAACATGTTCCCGAAGTTCGGCCTGGTCGTGGAGGCCCCGACGACGGCCACGGCCTTGGGCTCGAAGAGCGGCAGGAAGTCCGTCGCCGCGCGGGACGCGCCCGCCACGGGTCCCGGGGAAGGCAGGTAGCGGGCGTCGACCGCGATCACCCCGGAAGGGCCGGCGATCACCGGGTTCAGCTCGAACTCGCCCAGTTCGAGCCGTTCCCACAGCCCACCCGGGCCGCCGACCGTCATGAGCAGCTTGACCACCGCGTCCACGTCCACCGGCGGGCCGCCGCGGCTCCCGTACAGGACGGAGGACCCGCGCAGCGACGCCAGCATGCGCCGCGCGTCCTCCTCCGAGATCGGGCAGAGCCGCAGCGCCGTGTCGCGCAGCGCCTCCGTCCACACCCCGCCCAGCCCGGCGAGGAGCACCGGCCCGAACCCGGGGTCCCGCACCAGGCCCACGATCAGCTCCACGCCGGCCTCGGCCTGCTCCTCGACGAGGAAGCCCGCGACCTCCAGCCTGGCCCGCATGCCAGCCGCCGCCGCAGCGAGGCCCTCCCTGGAGAGCCCCAGCGCGACGGCGCCGACGTCCGACTTGTGCACCAGTCCCGGGCCGAACGCCTTCAGCACCAGCGGCTCGGCCAGCTCCCCGGCCCGGTCGAAGTCCAGGTCGTGCACCACCATCCCGCGCGGCACCGGCACCCCGGCCGCGCTGAGCAGCGCCTTGACCTCGTGCTCGTACGCGCTCACCCGAGCAGCTCGCGGATCTTCCCGCGCAGCAGCTTGCCGGGGCCGCCGGAGGCGTCCTGCGAGTGCGGCAGCGCGTCGGCCACCACGATGTGGTCGGGCCGTTGATGGGCCGGCAGGGTGTCGGCCAGCGCGAGCGCCAGCTTGGACGCGTCCAGCGTGTGCCCCGCCCGCGGCACGACCGCCAGCAGGACCTCCTGCTCGGAGGCCCCCTCGGGCACGCCCACCGCGCCGGCCTCGGCCACGCCGTCCAGTGCTGAGACCGCCTCCTCGATCACGACCGGCTGCGTCCAGACGCCGCCCTTGAGTATCGAGTCCTCCCGCCTGCCCAGCACGCGCAGCACGCCGTCGGGGGAGAGCGTGCCGAGGTCGCCGCCGACGTACCACTCGCCGCGCAGCACCTCGGCCGTCCGCTCGGGCAGGCCGTCGTAGCCGGTCATCCGGTGCGGTCCGGCCAGGTTGATCTCGCCCACCTCGCCGACCACGCGCTCGCCGTTCGGGTCCGTGATGCGCACCGCGTTGCCGGTGCGGGGACGGCCGGAGGAGCCGAGCGGGATCGTGCCGTCGTCCACCCGGCCCATGCACGTGTACGGGGCCTCGGTCTGGCCGTAGTAGGAGTACACGCCCACCTGCGGCAGCCTGGCCTTGATCCGTTCGAGCATGGTCGCGGTCAGCGGCTCGCCGCCCAGCATGATCACCTGGATGGACGACAGGTCCACGTCCTCGTGCTCGGGGGACGCGAGCAGCGCCGCGTAGAACGAGGGGATCTGCGAGAGATGCGTGACCCGTTCGCGGGGGACGACGCGCAGGAAGTTCGCCGGGCCCCAGTCCTGCTCCAGCACCAGCCGCATCCCGGCGTACAGGGCGGGCCCGACGATGGCCGGGAAGCCGATGCCCCAGATGATCGCGCCCGTCCCGAACACCGAGTCGGGGCCGCGCGGCACGTCCAGCCAGATCTGCGCCGTGGCCAGCGACGACGCGTGCGTGTGCACGACCGCCTTCGGCAATCCCGTCGTGCCCGAGGTGTAGTAGAGGGCCAGCGGGTCGTCGTACCAGCCGCTGATCGGCGGCTCCTCGTCGGAGGCGCCTTCGAGCTCCCGCACGTCGATCCACGTGGTCACGCCGGGCAGCGAGTCCCTGATCTGCGCGACCACACCCTCGACCGTCGCGTCGTACACGAACGCCGTGCACCCCGAGGCCGCCACCACGTCACGCAGCGTCTCCACCGGCCAGTACGGGTTCAGCGCCGCCGTCACCGCCCCGATCTTGGC
Source organism: Nonomuraea sp. NPDC004186 (assembly GCF_053603495.1). Classification (NCBI taxonomy): domain Bacteria; kingdom Bacillati; phylum Actinomycetota; class Actinomycetes; order Streptosporangiales; family Streptosporangiaceae; genus Nonomuraea; species Nonomuraea sp. NPDC004186. The sequence continues at coordinate 13,550 of NZ_JBSGFQ010000143.1, forward strand.
CTGCGCGAGGTAGACCTCGGCCACCCGCAGCGTCTCGTTGAGCAGCGCTGCCACCCGCCGGCCCGGCCCGACCCCCTTCTCCAGGAGGGCGTGGGCGCGGCGGTTGACGTTCCTGTTGAGCTGGTCGTAGGTGAAGCTCTGCTCGCCGCAGTACGTGAGCGCGACCTGGTCGGGCGTGCGCAGCGCTCCGGCGGTCAGGATCGCGTGGCCGTAGTTGCCGTAAGGTGATCGCGCCATGGGGGAGGCCTCCAGTCAGAGGGGCTGATAGAGCACGAAGACGTTTCCTGAGGGGTCGCGCAGCACCGCCCGGATCTCGTGCGGCCCCTTCTCGGGCTCCCGCACCACCTCGCCGCCGCGTTCCGTCAGCTCCCGCACGGCGTCCGCCACGTCGTCCACCTTGTACGACGGCGCGACCGAGGTCGTGACGTGCTCCGCGGGCCCGGCCAGCGCCACGGTGACCCCGCCGCCGTCGAGCGCCGCGAACCTGTCACCGTCCCTGAACTTCACCGGCAGCCCGTAGAAGGCGATCGCCTCGTCCAGGTTCGCGACGGGGATGAGCACGTTGCCGAGCTTCACGCGGGCCTCCAATGGGGGAGTTCGTCGATGAACGTCACGCGTACCGGCATGCCGACCCGTACCTCGCCGGGGGCGCACCCCACCACGTGCCCGAACGCCCGCACGCCGGCCGGCAGGTCCACCCAGGCCATCACGTACGGCTCCCGGCCCCGGTAGGCGGGGGCGAACGAGCGATGCACGACGGTGAAGGTGTGCACGACGCCCTCGCCCTCGACCGGCTCGAAGACGAGCTCCCCGCCACCGCACCAGGGGCAGGCGGCCTCGGGGAGGTGGACGCGGCGGTCGCAGGACGTACAGCGCTGGACGACCAGCTCGCCGCGCCTGCAGGCGGCCCAGTACGCAGAGGTGTCACCGCTCATCGCTTGCCAAGCTAGCGCACGCTTGGTTGCCCCACAAGGCCCCCACTCAGCCGCTAAAAGGGTGGCTCCTCCTCGGGCGTCGAGAGGAGCATCATGGGCTCCTCGGAGGGCCGGCCGGTGGGCTCGTCCGACGATCGGGCGAAGGATTCCTCCGACGGCGTAGGCGTCCCGACGGCCGTCCTGCTGTGCTCCTCGCTCGGCGTAGGCGTAGGTGTGGGCGGGTGGGGAGTCGGCGTAGGCGTGGGGCAGGCGGGACCGTCGACGGCGACCTCGCTCACCTGCGGCCCGTTCCCCGCCGCCGGCTCCGTCATCACCACGATCCCGACATACGCCCGCTTCCCGCAGGAAACGCCTCCAGGATCGTGCGTGATGGCACTGGTGTAAGCCGTGCTCCCCCGTAAGGTCCGCGTCTCCTGCCGCACCGTCCGGGCCGCCCCGCCCTCCCCCTCCCGCCGCGTGTACGAGATCCGCAACCGTACGGGCCCCGGGCCGTCCGCCGAGACCGTGATCGCCCCCGCCGTGCCGCTCCACCCCACGATGCCGGCGGCCCGCACCGCGGTCGGACGCGGCACCGAGGTCCCGCCCTGCCGCACCGTCGGAGGAAGGCTGGGAGGAGGGCTGGGAGGAGGGGAGACCGTGCGCGCGGGCGTGCTGCGCCGGGGAGCCGCGGAGGTCCGGGTCCGGGTGGGCGTGGCCGCGTCCACGGGCGCCGGCTCCGGCTCGGTCTGTGCCGTCTTGGGCGGCGGCATCAGGATCGTGCCGGGCCCGGGAGGCATGCGCCCGCCCGACATCAGGAGCGAGATCGCCACGGCGGCCACCGTCGCCCCCGCCACCCACAGGTACGGCGGCAGCCGGGGCATCCGCAGCACCCGGTCCCGGAGGGTGGTCGTGACTCCGGAGGCCCGCTCGGTCCTGGCCAACGGGAAGCGCAGGGCCAGCAGCGTGGCCAGCTCGCCCAGATGCCGCCGCCCGCGCTTCTCCCAGTCCGGGCCGTACCCGGCGACCGCGTCCTCCTCCAGCTCCGCCGCGAACTGCCGGGCCGAGGCGTACCTGGTCGCCGGGTCCTTGGCCATCCCGCGCCTGAGCAGGTCGCGCAGCGAGTCGGGCGCGACCTCCAGCGGCACCGGCTCCACCAGGTGCTTGTCCCGCACGGCCGGGACGTCCAGCGCCCCGTCCTCGCCCTCCTTGACGGCCCGGTACGGCGGACGCCCCCTGACCGCCTCGAACAGCACGCACGCCGCCGCGTACACGTCCGCCGGCGGCCCCGCCCGGTCCTGCGTCCACAGCTCGGGCGACATGTACTCGGGGCTGCCCGCGGGCACGCCCGGCTCCTCCGCGTGCACGACCACGCCGAAGTCGGCCAGCTTGCTGGTGCCGTCGGCCTGGACCAGGATGTTGTCCGGCTTGACGTCGCGGTGCGGCACCCCTCGCTCGTGCGCGGCGGCCAGGGCCAGCAGCGTGCTCTTCAGCACGGTGAGGGCCGCCTCCGGGCTGATCCCGCGGTGCTCGTCCAGCAGCGTACGCAATGACACGCCGTCCACCAGCTCCATGACGACGGCCGCTCTGGTGGGGGTCTCGACGTACTCGTAGAGCCGGACCACGTTGGGGTCGTCGATCTCGACGAGCTCGTGGGTGTCCGACCGGAAGCGGTCCATGAACTCGGCGTCCCTGCGCAGGGTGGCGTTCAGGTACTTGATCGCCACGTAGGCGCCGGTCTGCTGGTAGGTGGCGAGGAACACGCGGCCGGTACGGCCCGCGCCGAGCTGGCGAACTTCACGGTAACCAGGGACCAAGTCGAACCCCCATCAGCAGCCGTCATCGATTCGACGGTCTCACCCGGGGTTCGGGTTGTCACGACTGGAGATATTTCGCCGGGCGTTAATGCGAAATAACCCTGTGTCGTGGGTGATATGCTGAGGCGTCCCAAGCAAGCGCTCGGCTAAATCGACGGAGGTCGCCTGTGGAGCGCGTGGCCGTGCTGGTGATGGAGATGCAAAGGGGCGTCGTCGGCGATCTCACGAAATTTCCGGATCTGGTGGCGGCCTGTGCGCGGCACGACGTGGTCGCCAACGCCGCCCGCCTGCTCCACACGGCCAGGTCGGCCGGCATTCCGGTGATCCACTGCACGGCGGCCTTCCGCCCCGACCGGTCCGGCTCCCACGCGGACAACTGCCCGTTCATCGTCGCCCTGCTCAAGGACCCCGGCCACATGCTGGAGGGTACGGCCGCCACCGAGGTCCTCCCGGAGCTGTGGGACGGCGGCGACCTGGAGAGCCGCCGCCATCACGGGTTCTCCCCGTTCACCGGCACCTCGCTCGACATGACGCTGCGCTCCCTGGGCATCTCCCATGTGGTCGCGCTGGGGGTCTCGCTCAACCTCGGCATCCCCGGGCTCGCGCTGGAGGCGGTCAACCTGGGCTACCGGGTGACCGTGGTCAGGGACGCGGTGGCGGGCATCCCGGAGGAGTACGCGCAGGCCGTACTGAAACACACGATCAGCCTCCTCGCCACCCGCGCCACCACCGCCGACCTTGTTGAGATGTGGAAGTGATGGACGGGCTGCGCCTGGACGGGCGCGTCGCGGTGGTCACCGGCGGAGCGGGCGCGATCGGCGCGGCCATCGCCACGGACCTGACCGCGCTGGGCGCGGAGGTCGTCGTCGCCGACGTGGACCTGCCGAACGCGGAGAAGGTGGCCTCCGGCCTGCCCGGCGCGCGGGCGCTGGCCGTCGACCTGACCTCGCCGGCGTCCGTCGCGGAGTTCGGCGGCGCCGTGGGTCCCGTGGACATCCTGGTGCACAACGCCGGGGTGTCGATCGTGGAGCCGTTCACCGAGAGCGACCCGGCGAACTGGGACCTCATGTGGCAGGTCAACCTGCGCGGGCCGATGCTGCTCACCAAGCTGCTGCTGCCCGGGATGGCGGCCAGGGGGCGGGGGCGGCTGGTGTTCATCTCCTCGGACGGGGCCAGGGCGGGGTCGGGCGGCGAGGGCGCGTACGCGGCGACCAAGGCGGGCCTGTTCGGCCTGGCCAAGACGATCGCCCGGGAGGCCGCCAAGGCGCACGTCACCTCGAACGTGGTCTGCCCGGGCCCCACGGACACGCCGATGCTCCGCCGGGTGTCGGCGGCCGAGCCGGGGCTGGTGGACAGGATCGCGCGGGGCATCCCGCTGCGCCGCCTCGGCACGCCCGCCGACGTGGCAGGCCTGGTGTCCTACCTCTGTACGGACCGCGCCGCGTACATCACCGGGCAGACGCTGTCGGTGAGCGGCGGCGTCACGATGCAGTGAGCGATCATGCGGCGGTCAGAGCGAGTCGTAGACGGCCTGCACCAGGCGCAGGCCGCGCAGGTTGCCGGAGACGGCGTTGGCCATCTTGTTCATGACGTAGCCGATGCCCAGCCCGCGCTCCGGGTCGCCGATGCCGAGGGAGCCGCCCAGCCCGGAGTGGCCGAACGCGGTCTCGGACGGCATCGGGAACGTCATCGACGGCCGCATGTAGCCGAGGCCGAACGACGTGTCCAGGAAGAGGACGCGGTCGGGGCCGTGCACGCGGGGGCGTACGGCGTCCCGCAGCGTCTCGGGGCGCAGCAGGTCGCCCGCGATCAGCGACCGGTAGAACCCGGCCAGCCCCCTGGCCGTGGTGACGACCCCGGCTGCGGGCCAGCCGGCGCGCAGGATGACGGGGTGGTTCGCGCCGCCTTTGAGCCGGTGCATGCCGGGATTGCCGAGCGCCCGGTTCATGAGACTGTGCGGATCGAGCGCGGCCTTGGCCATCTCGGCCTGCCCTTCGGTAGGTGCCGGGCCCGCACCTGTTTGGGGGCTTTCGCCTGCCTTGAGGCGGGCCGTACGGGCGATCACCGTGTCCGGCGCTCCCACCCACAGCTCCAGCCCCAGCGGCCCGGCGATCTCGGCGGACACCAGCTCGCCGACCGACTTGCCCGTCACGCGCCTGATCACCTCGCCCACCAGGAAACCGTACGACAGCGCGTGATACCCGTGCGCCGACCCCGGCTCCCACAGCGGCGCCTGACCGGCGAGCCGGGCGGCGATGGCCGCCAGGTCCCCGAACTCCTCCACCGGCACCGGCTCCTCCACCACCGGCAGCCCGCTCTGGTGCGTGAGCAGGTGCTCGACGGTGATCGCCTCTTTGCCCCGGGCCGCGAACTCCGGCCACACGTCCGCGACGGCCCCCGAAACGTCCACCAGCCCCCGCTCGGCGAGCCGCAGCAGCACGGTGGCGGTGATCGCCTTGGTGCAGGAGTAGGCGAAGGCGGGCGTGTCGTGCTCCCACGGCCGGCCCGTGTGCCGGTCGGCCACGCCGCCCCACAGGTCCACGACCAGCTCGCCGTCCAGGTGGACGGCGAAGGCGGCGCCCAGCTCCGCCCCGTCGGCGAGCTGCCGCTCGAACACCTCGCGCACGCGGGAGAACCGCGGATCGCAGTGCATCACACCTCCGTGTGAGACAGGAGAAAGGAAGCGCTTACTTGGTTCACGAGCCTAACAACTGGGGACGATTCGGCCCAGACGATCAGCGTGGCACCCTCAACCTCCTCACCCCGGCCGTGGTGCTCGACGCGCTGCGCAGCGCCACCACGGGCGAGGTGCTGAGCCTGGCCATGCCGATCAGGGGCGCCACCTCCTCGCCCGCCCCCACGACGGTGCCGCACCTGCCGGGCCGCCCGCTGCCGCAGCACTTCATGTCCGTGGACGGCGGCGACTACGCGGCCGGCGCCCGCGCGATCGGGGAGGGCCTGTACGTGGCCGACGACGCGCTGGTCGTCAGCCACCACGGCACCACGACCCACATGGACGCGCTGTGCCACATGTGGTCCGGCGACGAGCTCTACAACGGCCACCCGGCGGCCCGGGTCCGCTCCTACGGGGCGACCAGGTGCGGCATCGAGCAGGTGGGTGGCGTGGTGGCCAGGGGAGTGCTGTTCGACGCGCCCCGGCGCCTCGGCCTCGACCACCTGCCGGCCGACTTCCGGATCCCGGCCGAGCTGCTGGCCGAGATCGCCACGCCGCGGCCGGGGGACGCCGCGGTGATCCGTACCGGGTGGCCCGCGGTGTGGGGCCGCTCGCGCGAGGAGTACTGGTCGGGCCAGCCCGGGCTGTCGGCGGAGGCGGGCCGCTGGCTCGCGGCGCACGACGTGTCCGTGGTGGCCTCGGACAACGCCGCCATCGGCGGGCTCAACGCCCGCGGGCTCGCCGACGAGGGCCTCGCCGACGACCTGCACCTCATCCTGCTGCACCGGCACGGCGTCCACCTGATCGAGATGCTGTGGCTGGAGGAGCTGGGGGAGAGGGGGTGTACGAAGTTCGTGTTCGTGGTGGCGCCGCTCAGGATCGAGGGAGGCACGGGCAGCCCGGTGACCCCGCTGGCCATCCTCTGACGTTCCCGCATATTTCCTAGCTCGTTTGGATATTTCGTGATCGACCGTTAACCCCTGACTTCGATGGTCTGTCCCGGTAAAACCCCTTTGCTAGGAGACCCATGCGCCGCCTCGCCCTCGTCGGCCTCGCCGCCACCGCCCTGACCGCGCTCGCGTCCGTACCCGCCGCGGACGCCACCACAGCCGCCACCACAGCCGCCACCACAGCCGCCACCACGGCCGGACGCGGGAACCTGCGGATCAACCAGATCCAGACCATGGCCACCCACAACAGCTACCACCGCGAGCTGACCGACGCCGAGAAGGACGTGCAGCGCAGGACCGACGCCAACTGGTGGAACCTGCAGTACTCCCACACCGCCCTGCCGAACCAGTTCGGCGCCCAGCACGTGCGCGGCATCGAGCTGGACGTCTTCCCCGACCCGCAGGGCGGCCTCTACGCCAACCCGCTGGTCAGGCGGGACGCCGGGCTGCCACCGCTGAACGACCCCGCGCTCGCCAAGCCCGGCTTCAAGGTGCTGCACTGGGCCGACCACGACTACGGCACCAACTGCTCGGCCCTGGCCACCTGCCTGCGCCAGGTGCGCGAATGGTCCGACGCGCATCCCGGGCACGTGCCGCTGACGATCCTCACCGAGTTCAAGAGCACCGACCCGGCCAAGGAGGCGATGGGCGGCGCCAAGAGCCCGGCGTGGGACACCGCGCTGATGGACGCACTGGACGCCGAGATCCGGTCGGTGTTCCCCGGCGATCGGCTCATCACGCCCGACGACGTCCGGCGGCCGGGGCTCACCCTCGAACAGTCCGTGCTCAAGCACGGCTGGCCCGAGCTGTCCTCCTCGCGGGGCAAGGTCATGTTCTTCATGGACAACCAGGGCGAGAACATCCAGACGCCCTACAAGGCGGGCCGGCCGAGCCTGGAGGGGCGGGTGCTGTTCACGAACTCGCGTCCGGGCCGCCCCGACGCCGCCTTCGTCGGCTGGAACGAGCCGCAGGGCGCCAACACCGCGCAGATCCAGGACCTCGTACGGAAGGGGTACTACGTACGCACCCGGTCCGACGTGCCCTTCACCGAGGCCAGGTCGGGCGACACGAGCAGGCTGAAGGCGGCGCTGGACAGCGGCGCGCAGATGGTCAGCACCGACTTCCCCGTGATCGGCCTGTCCGCCAGGAACGGCAGCGACTACGTGGCGGAGCTGCCCGGCGGCGCCACGGCCCGCTGCAACCCGGTGAACGCCCCCTCCGGCTGCCGCGACCAGACCCTGGAGCACCTCAGCCGGTAGCCGGCCAGGTGGCCTTTCAGTCGGCAGTCGGCCAGGTCACCTTTCAGTCGGCAGTCGGCCAGGTCACCGGTAGGCATCTCACCCCGTACACCGAGGCGTCGTGCTTCAGCGGCACCTCGGTGGCGGGGACGGCCAGCCGCAGGCCGGGGAAGCGCTCGAACAGCGCCCGGTAGCCGATGCGCAGCTCGTTCCTGGCGAGCTGCTGCCCCAGGCACTGGTGCACGCCATGGCCGAACGCCAGGTGCCGCCGCGCGTCCGGCCGGTCCAGCCTGAGCGCGTCCGGATCCTCGAACACCGCGCCGTCACGGTTGATCACGGGCAGGGACAGGGCGACCGTCTCCCCCTTCCTGACCAGCTCACCCGCCACCTCCACGTCCTCGAGCGCCGCCCTGGACGGCGCTCCCTGGTGCAGGATCGACAGCCAGCGAAGCAACTCCTCCACGGCTCTCTCCACTGCGCCTTCCACTGCGCCTTCCACTGGGCCCTCTTCGAAGGGCAGTCCCTCCTTCAGCAGCGCGAACACGCCCAGGGCCAGCATGTTCGCGGTCGTCTCGTGGCCCGCCACGAGCAGGATCAGCGCGACGTAGGTCAGCTCCTCGTCCGTCAGTTCGCCGGTCAGGCCGCTGATCAGGTCGTCGCCCGGCTCGACCCGCTTGCGGCGTACCAGCTCGCCGAGATACGCGGTGAGGTCGGCCGTCGCCTGCGCGCCGTCCCTGTCGGGGGTGACGAGGGCGGCGCTGCGGTCCTGGAAGAAGTCGTGGTCGCTGTACGGCACGCCGAGCAGCTCGCAGATGACCAGAGACGGGATCGGCAGGGCGTAGGCCGTCACCAGATCGACCGGCGGGCCCGCCTTCGCCATGGCGTCGAGATGGTCGGCCGCGATCTGCTCGATGCGCGGCTCCAGCAGGCGCATCCTGCGCACCGTGAACTGCCCGGTGAGCAGGCGGCGGTAGCGGGTGTGCTCGGGCGGGTCGGTGGCGGCGAAGAACCCCGGCGGGGCGGGCCGGGCGGCACCGCCGGGGCGTACCACGTGCACGGCGGTGTGCTTGAGCTCCTGCCTGGCGCTGAACCTGGGGTCGCCCAGCACGGTGCGGGCCGCCGCCATCGTCGTGGCCAGCCAGCCCTGGTGCCCGTCGGCCATCTCCAGCCGGGCCATCGGCGGCAGGTCGCGCAACCGCGCGGGCGGGTCGAAGGGGCACTCCTGGTTGCGTTCGATGGGAAGTCGCATAATTTTGAGAGTAAACTCTCAGTTGGGAGTTGTATAGCGAATCATCGTCTTCTCCTGCGATTGGACTCGGGAGGCCGTACATCGGAGAATGCGGAGTCTTGGCTTTCCCCTTGTGGATGAGGGGTTCCAACGGTCACCCGTGGAAGTTCCTGTTTCATCGCCGGTCGCCCGCCTGAGAGGACTCTCGTTGAGGTCTTACACCAGCTCCGCAGGCGTTTTACTTGTCCGCCAGCCCGGTGGCCAAGAGGTTGCGGGCCGCGTTCACGTCCCGGTCATGGATCGCGCCACACACGCAGACCCATTGCCGGACGTTCAGCGGCATCTCGGTTTGCGTGCCCCCGCACGCCGAACACAGCTTGGAGGAGGGGAACCAGCGATCCACCACGACCACCACCCGCCCATACCAGGCGGCCTTGTACTCCAGCATGCCCCGCAACTCCCGCCACGAGGCATCGGAGATCGCGCGGGCGAGCTTGCCGTTCTTCACCATGTTGCGGACGGAGAGGTCCTCGATCACGACCGTTTGGTTCTCGCGGACGAGCCGAGTGGTGAGCTTGTGCAGGAAATCCCGGCGACGGTCGGCGATCCGGGCGTGGACGCGAGCGACCTTGAGCCGGGCCTTGGCCCGGTTGGCGCTCGCTTTGGCCTTGCGGGCGAGCGCCCGCTGTGCTCTGGCCAGTTTGCGCCGGTCGCGGCGTTCGTGGCGGGGGTTGACGATCTTCTCTCCGGTGGACAGTGTGGCCAGGGCGGTGATGCCCGCATCCACCCCCACCGTCTGCTCCACCGGCGGGAGGGGAGTGAACGTTTCTTCCACGAGCAGGGAGACGAACCAACGGCCCGCCGCATCGCGCGAGACGGTCACCGTGGACGGGGCGACGCCCTCCGGCAGCGGACGCGACCAGCGAATGTCGAGCGGCGCGTCCATCTTGGCCAGCCACAGCCGGCCTTCGCGCCAGCGGAAGGCCGAGCGGGTGTATTCGGCCGACACTCGCGACTTCTTGCGCGATTTGAATGTCGGGTACTTGGCCCGCTTGGCGAAGAAGTTCGCGAACGCGGCCTGCAGGTGGCGAAGCGCCTGCTGCAACGGCACGGAGGAGACCTGCGACAGAAAGTCGTAATCGCCGCTGCGTTTCCATGCTGTGAGGACCGCCGACGACTCCCCGTAGGAGACGCGACGCCCTTCGATGGCGTAGGCGCGAGTGCGCTCCTCCAGCGCCTTGTTGTAGACGAGGCGGACACAACCGAACGTCGGGGCAAGCTCGTCAGCCTGCTCGGGGGTCGGGTAGAAGCGGTATCGGTAGGCCCGCTTCACGGCCTGCGCCACAGTTAAAATTCTAGTACGCGATCAGTTACGCGCTGTGCATATGTTAGATGCCGCTGCATTGTTTCCACGTACCCCCGCCCTGAAGGACGGGCTTCCTTGCTCAAGGAGATTTGATGAGCGATCGTCCGGGCCTGCGCGAGCGGAAGAAGGCCAAGACCAGGGCGCTGATCCAGAAGGAGGCGCTGCGGCTCTTCCGGGAGCAGGGGTACGCCGCGACTACGGTCGAGCAGATCGCGGAGGCGGCGGAGGTGGCGCCGAGCACCGTCTTCCGCTACTTCGCCACCAAAGAGGACCTGGTGCTGGTCGACCAGTTCCCGCCCTTCATGCAAGCGCTCCAGTCCGTCCCCGCCCACCTCAAGCCCGTCCCGGCGATACGGGCCGCGATGCGGGTGATGCTGGCCGGGCAGGCGGCGGAGGAGTTCGCGGAGAGCATGGAGCGGGAGAAGCTCATGTTCACGGTGCCCGAGCTGTGGGCGGCCAGCCTGGACAACATCAGCGGCGTGGTAAGGACCATGCACGAGCAACTGGCAGCCCGGGAGGGCCGGCCGGCCGACGACCCGGAGCTTCGTAATGTCACGGGGGCGATCGTGGGGGTGCTCATGGCGGTCTGGCTTGACTTGGTAAAGGACCCGGGTCTGGACGCCTCGGTCGAACTCGACAAAGCCCTAGCTCACCTGGAAGCAGGCCTCCCCCTGTAACCACCACCACCCACCTGGCTAACCACCACCCACCTGACCCCAATCCGCCCAGCCCACGCCCACCCGGCCACGCCCACCGGCCACGCCCACCCTCACGCGCCCACCGGGCCCGCTGTCCATCCAGGCTCGTCCGGCTACACCCGCCCGGCTAAGCCCCCAGCCATCGCACGCCGCGTCCGCCGCCCCTGTCTGTCCAGCGCCCGCCCTCCCGCGCGCGTCCACCCGCGTCCATGCCATGCGCCCGCGTCCGTGCTGCCGTTGGCCGGTAGCGGCAGCCTGGGGTCAGGTGCCCGGGTAGTTGCCGCCGCCGTGTGCCGAGTCCAGGGCGTCGTAGTCGGGGGTGAAGCCGCGCTTCGGTATCGCGTCCACGAACGCCACGTGGCTCGGCTTCTTGTACGACGCCAGGTGCGTCCTGACGTGCTCGACGAGCTCGTCCGCCGTGGCGGTGGCGTCCGGTTTGAGCGCGACGACGGCCTTGACCGCCTGGTGCCACGTGGGGTCGGGGACGCCGATGACGGCGGCGTCGGCCACGGCCGGGTGGGATTTGAGGGCGCGTTCCACCTCGGCCGGGTAGATGTTCTCGGCGCCTGATTTGATCATCCGGAGCTTGGGGCCGATGAAGGTGATGGTGCCGTCGGGTTCGCGGCGGCCGAGGTCGCCGGTGTGGTGCCAGCCGTACGCGGACTTGGCCGTATTTAAGTCGGGCCGGGCGAAATATCCGGAAAAGAGGGTCTTGCCGCGGGCGCAGATCTCGCCCACCTCGCCGGGCGGCAACTCGGTCCCGTCCGGGGCCAGGATGCGTACCTGGACCAGCGGAGAGGGACGTCCCGCGAACCCCGAGCCCCCATCGGCCAGCCCGAGGAACGTGAGCATCCCGCCGACCTCGGTCTGCCCGTACCCGCCCATCTTGGACCGGCACCAGGGAGAGTCGTCCACCGTGATCATGCTGTCCCACTCGGCCGAATGGGAGACGAACCTCAGCGACGACAGGTCGTACTTGCCTCCGGCGTTCGCGGCCGTCACCGCGTCGATCATCGGCCCGAACAGGAACGCCTGCGTCACCCGCTCGGCATCGATCAGGCGGCAGACCTCTTCGGGGTCGAAGGCGGGCGTGAACACGTTCGTGCCGCCGATCTGGAACGTGGCCAGGCAGAACATCATCGTGCCCACGTGGAAGAGGGGGCCGTTGTTGAGGAACGTGAAGCCGGGCTCCATCTGGCGTACGACGAGGAGTGAGGCGCTGTGGGCGACCAGGGCGGCGCTACTGAGCAGGGCCGCGTTGGGGCGTCCGTCGAAGGCGGCGGTGTAGAGGGCGAGGACCGGCTCGCCGTCGTCCACCTGCGGGAAGTCCCTAGGGGATCCGCCGGCCACCAGCTCCTCGTACTCGTCCCCGGCCCGCACCCACGTGCTCTCGGACACGGCCGTGGTGGCGTCCGAAGGCTCCCATACGACGACCTTGGGGGTCAGATCGGACAGTACGAACCGCAGCTCGTCCTCCGACTGCCGCCAGTTGGCCGGGCAGAGGATCGCGCCCAGCCGCGAGCAGGCCAGCAGCAGCTCCAGCACGGCGTGGGAGTTCTGGCCGAGCCACACCACCCGCTCCCCGGCCGCCACACCCCGCCCCGCCAAGGCGTCAGCGAGCCGGGTCACCCGGGCGTCGAGCTCGGGGTACGTACGCCGTACATCCCCGTCCACCACCGCCGTGACCTGGGGACGGCTGCGGGCGTGATCGGCGAGGAGGTCTGACAGGGACAGGCTGTGGATCATCTGAGCCTCCCGAGGGGTTACCGGAACGCGGGCATGACTTCGGCGGCGAAGAAGCGCATGATCCGCTTCATGTCCTCCAGCGGCATCGGGCGGGTGCTGCCGAAGTCGCACAGGAGGTTCGAGAAGCCGGAGTCCCGCAGGAGGGAGATCTGCTGGATCACCCGCTCCGGGTCCCCGATCACGTCCAGTTGCTCCCACCGGAAGTCGGTCGACAGCGTGCCGCCCTTGAGGTAGCGGTCCTGGTAGTACTCGAAGCCCTGCGCGGCCCGGCCGGTTTTCGGGTCGATGGGGGCGCTGCGCTCGTTGAAGATCCGCGAGCGGTCGAACGACGCCTCGAACCGCGCCTGGTCCTCGCGTGCCTGTTCCAGCGTCGGCGCCACGTACACGCTGCGCGCCACTACCAGCTCCGCGCCCTCGGGGTGGCCCGCCTGCGCGGCCGTCTCCCGCCAGGTCTCCGCCGCCTTGACGACCTTGCGGAACGGCGCCGCCGGGTCGGCGAGAATGGGCAGCCCGCGCTCGGCGTACATGGTCACGGTTTCGGGGGAGACGGCCGCCACGTGCAGCGGCGGGTGCGGCGACTGCAGCGGCCTCGGGACGAGGCTCACCTCGGAGCCGGTTTTGTAGAACTTCCCCTCATGCTGGTACGAGTCCTGCGTCCAGAGCCCGAGGATCACCTCCAGCGCCTCGTTGAACCGGTCGCGCGCTTCGGCCAGGTCTATCCCGAACCCCTCGAACTCGAAGCTCTGATACCCCCGCCCGATCCCCAGGTCCAGCCGCCCTCCGGAGAGCACGTCCACCATGGCGGCCTCCTCGGCCACGTGAACCGGGTTGTGCAGGGGCAGTACCACGATGCCCGTGCCGAGCCGGATGCGGGAGGTGCGGGCGGCGGCGTGGGCCAGCATCGTGAACAGGTTGGGGACGACGCCGTAGTCCCGGAAGTGGTGCTCGGCCAGCCGTACGCCGTCGAACCCCAGTTCCTCGGCCAGCTCGACGAGCTCCAGATGGTAGTCATAGACGTCCTTGAAGCCATGGCCGTCGAAGCGGTGGAAGAGGTGGAAGGTCGAGAACTTCATGCGGCGACCTCTCGGCAGGCGACTAAACCAAGCGCTCGCTTGGGAGCGTACCACGCCAGCCGGCAAAACCCCCAGGGCCTCCGGGTTGCCTCAGGGGAACCGCATGGCCTTCCACGAAGGGGGCGCTTCGCGCCAAGGAGTTCCAGACAGCGCCTCCCAAGGGGGCAAGCCCCTTTCGATCCCCCGAAAACCCCGCTCGCCGGCCCCGCCCCTTGCCCAGTTACCGGCTGGACCTGCTGGAGCCCGCCCAAACCCCGCTCGCTTCGCTCGCCAGTCGACTGCCCGTTGCCTGGTTACCGGATGGGCTCGCTGGAGCCCTCTCCCGCCCGCGAGAGGACGGTCAGCCTGAGGATCGGTGCGGCAGGCGCCTATGCGAAGGGATCGAAGGTGCCGGCCGCGACGCCGGAGGAACCGCGATCGTGGGCGGCTACACCCCTGTAAGGGCGTTCATACTGGTCCCGTTGACGAGCTCGCGCTTGTCGATCGGGCGGCGGATGTCCGTGAGCGTTACCCATTCGGTGCGCTCGGCCTCCCATGCCTCGGTAAGCGACCGGAAGTGTGGCTTCTCCCTTGAACTGTCGAGCGCTCGCGTCGCGGGCCTGCGGTTCGCCATTCGTCATCGGGACGGTCGCTGGTCTTGCTGCCTCATGCGAAGTGGCGGATTTCGGAAAACGGGACGCTGCTACTCCACGCTCACGGATTCAGCCGCCGCGTTCGTGCGTACGTGCAGGTGCCCCTCGGTGGGGAATCCGGGGGGTTGGGCGGGGAGTACCGAGCGCAAGCCATATCGGCATTTCTCCGCCACGCGGCAAGAAGCATGGTTGTCCACGGCATGAAGCAGATCGAGGCGTGTCAGAGGCCTCATGCACTGCGGGCCGAGCGCCCAACGCGAAACGGCTTCAAGGGCGCGCGGAGCGATTCCTCGGCCTCGGACCTCAGCCGAGATCCAGTAACCCACCTCCGCCGAGGCGGCCGTGGGATCGGCGCCTCCCTTGACCACGATATGGCCGACCGGCTGGTCGGCTTCGCTCTCGCCACTGTTGCGCTCCAGTATGGCGAAGCTGAATCGGACGCCCGCGGTCCACCCTTCGTTCTGATCATCGATCCATCGACGGGCGTCCGCCTCGCTGACCAGAGGGGTGGTCAACCAGCGGCGCAGGAGTGGATCACGATGAGCCGCCACGAGGGCCACAGCGTCCTCACCTCGCCACGGTCGCAGGCGCAACGCAGACGCGGACACAGTCGGCTCCACGGCCAGGACGACGGTCATGACACTCCTTGATCGATGTCTCCACCGACTCGCTGCGAGGACGGGGCCGAACACCTACATCGGCGGCCGGAAGCAATCCTCGCCACGTCAGCTGAGAACTCGCCACCCGCTTTTGCCGGAGCGCCCGAGAACCCGCCACTTCGGATGAGTCCTTCATATCGCTGCGGGACGCCGGTTCCGGCGTGAAAATGGGGGCTGGTGGCCGTCTGTGACGTCGTGGTTTCTTGGTGCCGGTTGCGCC
>NZ_JBSGFQ010000144.1:0-28667 GCF_053603495.1 Nonomuraea sp. NPDC004186
GGAAGGAGCGCTGGGGAGGCGGCCGCGTTGCCCGGGTGGGGCGTGGAGCCCCCGTCCAGGGCGAACATGAGGGTGGTGACGAGCATGCGCACATCGACGGCGGGGGCGGCGTCCGGCCTGGTGGTGCCGAGGCCCGCGAGGACGGTCTCGCCGGTCGCGGCGATGAGGACGTTGCCCGGCGTGACCGCGCCGTGCACGTGCCCGTGCGCGTGGACGACGGCCAGCGCGTCGAGCAGCCGCAGCCCCATCGCCGCGACCCGGCCCGGCTCCAGCGGTCCCTCGGCGGCGGTGACCCGGTCGAGCGAACCGCCCCTGATGAGGTCCATGACGACCCAGGGCTGAGGGCCGGAGGCGAGGACGTCGTGCACGGTGACGAGCCCGGGATGGCTCAGCGACGCCGCGAACCTGGCCTCGGCCAGCACCCGCTCCCGCTCGCCCGTCCCTGAGTCCGGCCGGGCGGTGGTGAGGGGGATCCGCTTGACCGCCACGTCGCGGTGCAGGACCTCGTCCCTGGCCAGCCAGGTGCCGCCGCCCGGGCCGAGCGGCTCGACCAGGGTGTAGCGTCCCGCCAGTACGGTGCCCCTCATCGCGTCAGCGCCTTGACGACCGAACGGGCCGCGGCACCCGCCTGCTCGGGCAGGGCGGGGTCCTGGGCGACCTCACGCCGCAGCGTCAGCTTGGCCACCAGGTTGCTCACCCGGAAGACGATCGCGACCTCGGTCTGCGGCCGGCGATCGTCGGTGACGGTCCACGTCATCGCCTCGTCGCCGAGCCCCTTGAGGTCGGTGATCTCGGAGCTCTTGCCCAGGGAGGAGTATTTCCTGCTCCGTTCGGCCTCGTCCCGCCGCGAGTCGAAGTCGTCGGCGGCCAGCGCGATCTCCGCGTGGGTGCCGGTCGGCTCCTGCATCTCCAGTTCGAGCCGCAGCGACCGGGATTCCTTGGCCAGGCTCTGATGCCAGGTGCATTCGGCGTTCTCCCTCGGCATGATCAACGCCTTCGGGACGGCCTTGGCTGCCTGCTCCGGGGTGAGGAGGCCGCACGCGCGCGGCAGGGCGGCGAACCGCCCCGCCCCGTCCGTCGCCGACGGTGCGGCGGCGACGGACGCGGGGGCCGCCGCGGAAATTCTCCCGAGCTGGGGTACGACGACCGCGCCCGCGCCGACCAGGGCCGCGACGGCCAGGGCGCCCAGCACGACCGGCAGCCGCACCCCGGGCGGGGTGGCCCGCGGCGGTTCGGGAAGTACGGCTGTAGCGGCCGGCCCCTGCACGACCGCCTCCAGCCAGCCCCGGAGCCGTTCTGCACCGGGACGCTTGTGTGGATCCTTGTCCAGCGCGGCGGCCAGCACCGGCCACAGCACGCTCCCCGAGGGGGCGGGCGGCTCGGTGAGGACGGCGCTCAGCGTGGCGACGGCGCTGTCCCTGGCGAACGGGCCGCGCCCTTCGACGGCGGTGTAGAGGGTGGCGGCCAGGGACCACAGATCCGAGGCCGGTCCCGCGGCCCCTGACCAGGCATCCGAGCCGGGCCCGGCGGCTCGTGGCGACGTCGGGCCGGTCGGCTGGATGGCGGTCCGATCCGCAGGACCCGCACCGGTCGGGTCGGTGGGTGGAACCACGGTCCGGTCGGTGGCGTGACCATCGGTCGGGCCTGTGGGCTGGATGAGGGTGTGGTCCGTGGCGGGGACGTGGTCTGTGGTGCGGGCATGGTCCGCACTGGGAGCCTGCTCTGTGCTGGGAGCGTGGCCTGTGCTGGGAGCGTGGCCTGTGCTGGGAGTGTGGCCTGTGCTGGCGGCGTGCTCTGTGCCGGGAGGGTGCAGGCATTCGGGAGCCGTGTAGCCCGGGGTGCCGACCGGTGTGCCGGGCAGGCCGCCGACCAGGGTGGCGATGCCGAAGTCCGTCAGCACCACGCGCCCGTCCCCCGCCAGCAGCACGTTGGCCGGCTTGACGTCCCGATGCAGCACCCCCGCCGCGTGCGTGGCCGCCAGTGCGGACAGCACCCGCAGCCCGATCTCGGCCGCGCGGCGCGCGGGCAGCGGCCCGTTCTCGCGGAGGACCTGCTCCAGGGACGGCCCGTGGACCAGCTCCATCACGATCGCCGGATCCCCGTCCTCGACGATCAGGTCGTGCACGGCCACGATCGAGGGATGCCGCAGCGCGGCGGCCGTCCTCGCCTCGGCCAGCGCGCGGTCGCACAGGGCGGCCCGCGACGCGGCGTCCAGCCCGGGGGCCAGCCGCACCCGCTTGACCGCCACCTCCCGCCCGAGGCTCTCGTCGCGGGCGCGCCAGACGACGCCCATGCCGCCCTCGCCGACGGGCTCGATGAGCCGGTACCTGCCTCCGATGAGCGACGTCATGTCACCCCCGCCTGCTCAGCGCGGCGGCCGTGAGCTTGGCGGCCCGCAGCGCGGCCGAGCGCACCCGCGCCGCCTCCGTGCCGTCGAAGTCGACGTACTCGACCTCCACCACCATGTTGCTGACCCGGAACACGACGTTGGACCTCACCATGGTCCCCGACTTCCGCTCGGAGACGTCGTACTGGAACGCCTCCTCACCGACCCCGGCGACCGGGGTGGCGGCAGTGGACGTGGTGCCGATCGGCCACTGCATCCCGACGGCGCCCCACTGCCACACCCCGCCGCTGGACCCGTCGCCGTTGATGGTCCGCTTGTTGAGGAACTCCTCGTGGGCCTCCACGGGGAGGGCCTCCCAGTAGTCCTTGTTCTGGGCCTTCGTGGGCTTGACGGAGAGCCCGACCTTCCGTTTCGTCCAGGCGCAGCCGTCCTCCTCGTGGTCGCGCTTCAGCTCGCGCCCGTACGCCGTCTCCTTGACCTGCGCGCCGGTGAGCAGCGTGCAGAAGTCGACCGGCACCGTGAACCTGCCCTTCGCCGGCTCTTTCGACGGCAGGGTTGAGGCCGGGGGAGCGGCGGCGGACGCGGGCGGGGCGGCCGCGCGGGGCGGCGGCGGGTCAGGGGTGTCGCGGGCGACGCCGTACCAGGCGAGGGTCCCGACGACGGCGAGCCCGGCGACGGCGGCGGCCACCGGGACGGCCCTGCCGAGGTGCGGGCGCGGACGCCGGGGACGGTCCATGGGAGCCGGTGCACCGGAGGCGGCGGCCTCCAGCCACCGGCCCGCCAGCGCGGGGTCCGGGCGGTCGGCGGCCTCGCGCGACAACATGCGCAGCAGCACCGGCCCCAGCGCCGCACCCGCCCGCGCGGACGGCCGCGGATCCTCGGTGAGCACCCGGTGCAGCGTCGCCAGCGGTGACGCGGTGTGGAACGGCGAGGTGCCCTCCACCGCCGTGTACAGCGTGGCGGCCAGCGACCACAGGTCCGACTGCGGCCCGCCGCGCTCGCCCCGCAACCGCTCCGGCGCGATGAACCCCGGCGAGCCGATCAGCAGCCCCGACTGCGTGATGGTGACCTGGCCGTCGATCCTGGCGATGCCGAAGTCCGTCAGCACGGCCCGGCCGTCGTCGCACAGGAACACGTTGCCGGGCTTGACGTCGCGGTGCTGGATGCCCTGCCGGTGCGCGACCGACAGGGCCGTCAGCAGGTCGGCGCCGAGCCGGGCCACCCGCTGCGGCGCCCACGGGCCGTCGTCGCGGATCGAGTCCTGCAGCGTGCGCCCGCGCAGCAGCTCCATGACGATCCACGGGCGGCCGTCCTCGGAGAACACGTCGTGGACGGTGGCGATGCCCGGATGGCTCAGCCGCGCCGCCGCGTACGCCTCCCGCACCGTGCGCTCGCACAGCTCGGCGCGCTCCTCCGCCGCGATGTCGGGCGAGAGCAGCACCTCCTTGACCGCGACCTCGCGGTCGAGCGTCTCGTCACGGGCGAGCCAGACGGTGCCCATGCCGCCTCGGCCGAGCGCCCGGATCAGCCGGTAGCGCTCGGATAACAGGGACTCCGGGGGATTGTCGATCATCGTTGGTCACATGGTGGTCGTTGGTACGATGCCTCGGCCAGACCCTTTGCAGCCTAGTGAAAACAAGCTGCTCGCCGGTGTCCGAGAAGAGGGTTCGTGGGGCTGCTGCGCATTCATTTCACGGCGGACGACGTGGCGCGCACGACAGTGGCCGCGGGCGC
Source organism: Nonomuraea sp. NPDC004186 (assembly GCF_053603495.1). Lineage (NCBI taxonomy): Bacteria > Bacillati > Actinomycetota > Actinomycetes > Streptosporangiales > Streptosporangiaceae > Nonomuraea > Nonomuraea sp. NPDC004186. Next base: position 4,082 of record NZ_JBSGFQ010000144.1, read on the forward strand.
GGACCCGTTGTGGGAGGTCGTGCTCAGCAGTTTCCGGCTGCAGGACAAGGACAAGGCGCCGGCCTTCCGGCCCTGGGAGCGCGCCCTGCGCGAGAGCCCGGCCAGGCTTTCCAGGATGGCCTCCGGCCTGCGCTGGCTGACCGCGCTGGCGCCCGAGGCGCCGTACTTCCCCGACTTCCTCACACCGGCGGCGGCCCGCGACGGGCTGCAGGCCGGGCTCGACGCGTTGCGCGCCACCCCGAGCCGCCGGTTCCGCCACGAGCTGGAGCTGCTCGCCCGGCACGTGCCCATCCCCGCCTGGCTGGGCGCGCTCGCCGACCGCCCGTCCGCGCCCGTGGCCGAGCTGGCCGCCGCCCTGGCCGGCTACCACGCCGCGGCCATCGCCCCGTACCACGACCTCATCCAGCCCGCGGTGGAGGCCGACCGGGCCTGGCGCGCCGGCCGCCTGCTCAACTCCGGCGTGGAGGGCCTGCTGAGCAGCATGAAGCCGATGATGCGCTGGCGCTCGCCGGTGCTGGAGGTCGACTACAGCGTGGACCGCGACCTGCACCTGCGCGGCCGGGGGCTGACGCTGGTGCCGTCCTTCTTCTGCCGCCGCGTGCCGGTCTCGCTGGCCGACCCCGAACTGCCGCCGGTGCTGATCTATCCCATCGACGCCGCGTTCCGGTGGCAGCCGGGCGAGCGGACGCCGGGCTCGGTGGAGGCGCTGATCGGCGCCGCCCGCGCCGCCGTCCTGCAGGCCGCCGACGGCGGGGCCACCACCACGGAGCTGGCGCGGCGGGCGGGCGTGTCGCTGGCTGCGGCCAGCCGGCACGCGAAGGTGCTGCGGGAGGCGGGCCTGATCAGGAGCGTGCGCCGGGGCCCCGCCGTGCTCAACCTGCTGACCCCGCTGGGCAGCGGCCTGCTCGGGCCTGTGCCGCCGGCCTCGAAGTAGCGGTCCTGCTCGACGTGCTGACCCTCCCCGCCGAAGGCCCCGCTTCCGACGAGACGAACGTCGCCTTGCTTCTCGATGGAGTCAGCCGGGTTGCCGCGTCGCTGCGGAAGGTGCCCATGCGGGAGTTCATCGATGGCGCCACGCGACGTCGTCGAGTGCGAGGAACGGCGAGAGCGCGACCGCGGTCGGCGTCATCCCGGCGAAGGCCACGACGTCTCTGTGAAGGTGCGACTGGTCGGCGTAGCCGCTTTCCGCCGCCACCGAGGCGGCACGGTGGCCGGCGGCGAGACAGTGGGCCGCGTGGTCGAAGCGGATGAGCTGGGCGACCCGCTTGGGGGTGAGGCCGACCTGGGCGCGGAACCGAGACCAGAGGCGCTTACGGCTCCATCCGGTCTCGGTGACCAGTCGTTCGACCCGGATCCGCCCCCGGGTGGCCACCATCTGCCCCCAGGAGAAGGCGACTTCCGGGTCGACAGCGCGGCCCGCTTCCTCCCGCCGGGCCAGCGCGGCCTCCGCGATCGCGAATCGCTCCTCCCACGACCCGGCGGCACGCAATCGCTCCTGGATCCGTACGGCGTCTCGTCCCCAAAGGTCATCGAGGGCGACCACCGTCCCGCCCAGCTCCGAGGAGGCGCTCAGGACCGCGTGCGCGACCATCGGCGAAAGCCGCAACTGCAGGCACTCGGAACTCCTGGCCATCCCCCGCCCTCGGGCCCCGTCGGGTGCGAGTCCGGCGACGACGCGTTCTCGCTGCCGCGCGCCACGGCCGTCCTCGACGACGAACGGCTGGTCGCCGAGGTCGAAGATCACCGTGACCGCGGGGTGCGGGACCAACGCGACGTCGCGGAACTCGTTCGCCCGGTCGCTGAACCCTGCCATCACGACCCCCGGCAGCCGGCCGGGACGCGACCGACCGCCTGGCGGAACAGTCCTCGGGCACGGGGCATGGCCATGAGAGTGACGACGCTCATGGCCCCGGCGGACTGGCCGGCGACGGTCACCCGCCCCGGATCACCGCCGAACGCGGCGATGTTGTCCTGGACCCACTCGAGCGCGGCGATCTGGTCCAGCAGTCCCAGGTTGGCGGTGCCGTCATCGAGGTGGAGAAAGCCCTCGGCGCCGAGCCGGTAGTTGATCGTGACGCACACGACCCCGTCGCGGGCGAAGGACGTGCCTCGGTAGCCGGCGACGGATCCGGACCCCTGCGTGAACATGCCGCCGTGGATCCAGACCAGCACCGGCAGGCCGGATCCCCCGGGATCGGGGGTCCACACGTTGAGGTTCAGGCATTCCTCGCCAGGGATCACGACCTCCGGGAACACTGCCGCGCTCTCCAGGCCGCCGTCGCCCTTCGGGCAGGTCGGCCCGTAATCGGCGGCGCGGCGCTCGCCCTCCCACCGCGCGGGTGGCTCCGGAGGCCGCATGCGGCGCGCCCCGAAGGGCGGGGCGGCGTACGGGATCCCGAGGAACGCCGCCACGCCCCGGTCCGTCCGGCCCCGCAGCCGGCCACTCGCCACCTGAACCCCTGGCGCGCTGTCCACGGTGTTCGTCATCATCTCTCCTGTCGCTCGGAGCTCCGCGGCCGTCGCACGTGGAGCCGTGCCTGACGCGAGATCGAGCATCACAAGCGCGGGGCCAGGGTGTCTTGGACGAATATTCCGTCGCGGGAGACGGCGCGGGCCCGCGAACGGGCCCGCGCAGGGGGCGTGGTCAGCGGGCGGAGGCGGTGTAGGTGTGGCCCGGCCGGGTGTCGAAGGCGAAGGTCGTCTCGCCGGTGTTCGCGGCGCGGCCGAAGGTGAGCGGCACGGGCCGGTGCGTGGCGGTGTCCACCACGACCGGGCGGCCCGAGCGCCACGGGCTCGCCAGGGTCGCCCGTCCGCCCTTCTCGCTGGTCAGCGTGATGGACGAGACCTCGCGCCCGGCCCGCCGCTCGGCGGAGAGCAGGAACGCGCCCTTGGCGCGCAGCCGTACGAACTTGCCGTCACGGCCGGCGGGCCAGTCCGGGAAGACCCGGATCACGTCCTCGAACGTCTGCAGGAACATCGAGTTCACGGTTTCGAGCGAGCCCGAGGTCTCCAGGCCGCCGCCCGACTGCGCCACGGTCAGGTTCGGCCGCCACAGAAGCTTGATCACGGCCGTGAACCTGCCGATGAGGTCCTCGGGATCCCAGCCCGCGCGGGCCGCGATGGTGAACGTCTTCGGGAACCCGTTGATGGAGGAACCACGTGATCCCGGCAGGAACGGATCCACCCATTCCAGGGTGTTCCGGACCTTCCGCAGCTGTTCCGGGTCGCCGCCGATGGCCAGGTTGTCGCTCGGGTGGACGACGCCCTCCAGGTTGATGGGCTGGTCGTTCTTGTTGAGCAGCGCGTTGCCCTTGATCGGGTTCTCGATCTTGGTGGCGAGCAGGATGACGTCCAGGCCGTCCATGGTCGCCGTCGGGTACGGCGCCAGGTCGTCCAGGTAGCCCTGCCAGACCGGCCGCAGCTCCGCGTCCACCCCGAGCACCCGGCTGTACTCGATCAGCGCGGTCAGCGTCCGCCGGATGTAGCCGAGGTCGTAGGTCGAGTCGACGTCGTCGCCGCCCTCGTTCACGGCGCTGTTCAGGACGTGGTACTTGCCGTCGTCGCCCTTGACCACGTAGTCCATCCAGAACTCACCCAGTTCCTTGAGGAACGGGTAGGCCGTGGTGCGCAGGAACTCCTCGTCCCGGGTGTACTCCCAGTTCCACAGGAACGGGATGGCGGCGAATGTCCCGTTGGTCTTCTGGTCGGCGAGCTTCTTCGGCGACTTGGGGCCGGTCACCGGGACCTCGGCGGGGGCGGGACGGGTCTGGTTGTACGGGTAGATGGTCCGGCTGAAGGTCAGCCCCTTGTACCCGGCGGCATGCGTGGTGTTGCGTTGGTAGGGAAGCTCGGCCGCCACCGTCTTGTAGTAGGGGGCGGCCAGCTCGGGCCGGTCGGCGGAGTAGACGCCGTAGAACGGGGCCTGGGTGTTGTAGTTCAGCCAGTAGCGGTTGGAGCCGCCGGTCTGGTCGATGGTGCGCCACGGCGAATAGGTGCCGGGCAGGAACGAGCCCGCGCGGCTGGCGGCGCCCATCGCGTACAGGGCGCCGTAGTAGTACTTGTTGAGGATCGGGTCGCCGGTGTCGACGTACGACTTCAGCCAGAACCGCTTCCACCACTCGCGGTGCGCGGACCGGGCCCGGTCGAGGTCGCGGCCGTCGAGGCCGTGCACCCGGTCCACCGCCTCGGTGACGAAGTCGTTCAGCGGCGTGGGGTTGGCGTAGCCGCCGTTGCCGTGCAGCGTGGTGACCAGCCGCACGGGCCGGCCGGGGGCCAGCTCGAAGGCGAGGCGGGCGAGGTTGCCCGACGGCGTGCTCGCGGTGACCGGGGTGCGCGAGCCGATGACCCTGGCCGACGCGGCCGCCTTGGACACCCAGCCGCTCTCGCCGTCCGCGCCGGTCGTGCGGGTGATCCACACCTGACCGTCCCCGGCGACCCCCGTCGTGCCGGCGGGCACGGTCAGGTCGGCCTGGAGCGGCAGCGGCTGCGCGCCGTCGGGGATCGACAGCTCGGTGACCAGCAGGTTCTCGCCGTCGGCGGTCCAGGTGCGGGTGCTCAGCACCCGGCCGTCAACCGTCTGGGAGCCGCGGACCTCCCCGTTGAGGATGTCCTGCCGCTGGCGGTAGTTCGGGTCGTCGCCGAGTGCGCCGGTGAGGACGTTCCTCTGGCCGTCGAACAGCTGCAGGTCCCGGACGAAGGCCTTCTGGTTCGGGTCGGCGGGGTCGCGCACCGCACCCGTGACCAGCAGGCGCACGTGGCGGGCGGTGAAGGCGGGCACGGTCCGGTCGGTCAGCTCGGCCGTGTTGCCCGTGACCGTGTCCACATCGGTCCAGGTGACGCCGTCGTCGCTCTTCTGCAGGGCGAAGCTCCGGGTGTTGAGCGCCTGGAAGTTGGCGGCCCTGCCCTGGTAGCCGTTGTGCCTGACCACCCAGCGGTCGACCGTCTTCACCCCGCCCAGGTCGGCGGTGACCCATTGCGGGTCGGACGCGCTCGCGCCGGTCCGCGACACCCAGCGGGTCTCGGGGTCTCCGTCGATCACGCAGGCGGCGGTGCACTCGAGGGTGTCCTTGGCGGCAGGGGTGGCCGCGGCGTGCGCGGGGCCGATGGAGATCGTGCCGAACGGCAGCTGCCCGTTGCCGCTGTGCCAGAAGTCGGACTTGGACAGGTAGTACGTCTGCCGCTGGTCGCGGGCGTCGGACGTGACGTGCAGGTCGCCGTTGCCCAGGAGCAGGCCGGCGGTGTAGCGGGCGGTCTGCACGGCGTTGAGGGCCGGGGGAGCGGTGTAGGCGTCGTCGATGGCCGACAGGAGCTTGCGGATGTCCTGCCACTCCGACGCGCCGGCCTGGGCGGGCGCCGGGGTGAGGCCGACCACCGAGGTGGTCAGCACGGCGAGGGCGAGCAGGGCGCGGTGCCTCATAGGGGGTGCTCTCCGTTCAAGAGGGTTTGTACGGTCGCGGTACGGCGGGCCCGTTCGGCGGCGAAGACCACGCGGTGGCTGTCGACGCTCTCCTGGATTCCGGACAGGATCAGCTCGGGCCGCCCCTCGTGCAGGGCGGTGACGAACGACTCGATCAGGGCGGCGTCGCCGCCGGCGTGGCCTTCCGCCGCGCTGGAGCCGTCCAGCGAGGTGTCGATGATGGTCGTTTCTTCCGACAAAAAGTCATAAATGCGGATAAAGCGGCCGTCGCCGGTCAGCTGGCCCGCGGTGCCGAACAGCTTGGTGTGCCGGTTCTCCAGCGGCGTGAAGGCGGTCATCGTGAACGACGCGGTGACCCCGCCCTCGTACTCGATGGTCACCACCTGGTGGTCCACCACGTCGTTGTCGCTGGCGTACACGCAGCGCCCGTAGGGGCCCTCGGCCAGCGCCGCGGTGACCGCCTCCTCGGTGAGCGGGCCGCCGGTCATGACCCGGGTGAAGTACTGCTTGGTGCCGCCGTCGCGCAGCCCGTCGCGGTAGAGCCGCACGGCCGAGTACGGGCACCCGGGCTCGATCGGGCACTCCAGGCACCGGTCGGCGGCGCCCGGAGGCCGCTGGTCGGCGCGGAAGTGGCGCAGCCCGCCGAAGGAGGACACGCGCTCGGCCCTGCGCCCCACGACGTGGCCCAGCCAGTCGATGTCGTGACACGACTTGGCCAGCAGCGCGAACGTGGCCTCGTCCGCGCGCCGCCAGTTGCCGCGGACGAACGAGTGCGCGAAGTGGTACCACCCGACCGGCTCCAGGTGCTCCACGCTCACGACGTCGCCGATCCGGGGAAGCACCTCGCGCAGCCTGCGCGTGTAGGGGGTGTAGCGCATGACGTGGCAGATCGCGATCATGGCGCCGGTACGGGCCGCCGCCTCGCCGATGGCCACCGTGTCCGCCTCGGTGGGGGCGATGGGCTTCTCCAGCAGGATGTCGTAGCCCTGCTCGGCGAAGACCTCGGCCGGCGCCAGGTGATCGGCGTCCAGCGTGGCCACGATCACCGCGTCGGCGATCCTGCCGAGGCCGGCCAGCTCCTTCCAGTCGCGGAAGACCCGCTCGGGCGGGAGCGCGTGGCGTGCCGCGAACTCCTGCCGGGCGGCCGCGCGCGGCTCCGCCACCGCCACGACCCGCGCCCGGTCCGGCCAGCGCGCGGCCAGCTCGGCGTAGGCCGTGCCGCGCGCGCCCGCGCCCACCACGGCCAGAGTGATCGGCCGGTCGAGGGCCTCCCCGATGTGGTCCCTCAAGTTGATCATCCTTTGACCGCTCCCCCGGTGAGTCCCTTGACGAAGTGCTTCTGCAGCGCGAAGTAGAAGATGAGGATGGGCAGGGCCGACAGCACCATCAGGCCGAACATGTCGCCGTAGTCCCGCTGGAACTGGCCGAGCGCGCGGTAGACGCCCACGGTGACCGTGGTGCCGCCGGCCGGGCCGAGGATGATGAGCGGGTTGAGGAAGTCGTTCCAGATCCACACGCCCAGGAAGATCAGCACGCTGGCCGTGGCCGGGCGCAGCAGCGGGAAGACCACCCGCCAGAACGTGCCGAACGGGCCCGCCCCGTCGATCGAGGCGGCCTGCTCCAGCTCGACCGGTATGGCCCGGATGAAACCGGAGAAGACGAACACCCCGAACGGCACGTAGTACCCGACGTTGAACAGCACCAGCCCGCTGATCGTGCCCATCAGGCCGGTCAGGTTGAGCACCTGCGTGACCGGGACCAGGATCACCTGCGGCGGGATCATCAGCCCGGCCAGCAGCACCAGCAGCGTGATCCGCGCGAAGCGCGACGGGGTGCGGCAGATGTAGTGGCCCAGCATGGCCGACACGACCGTGAGGATCACGATCGACAGCAGGGTCACGGAGACGCTGTTGATCAGCCCGTTCCAGAACAGGTGGTCGGGGCGCGTCAGCGCCTGCGTGAGGTTGTCCAGCGTCGGCGGGATCGGCGGCGCCGCCGGGGAGGCGGTGATGTCCGGCCCGTGCTTGAAGACGTTGGCCACGACCAGGTAGAGCGGCAGGAAGAACGCGCCGGCCACCACGATCGAGACCAGCGGGCGCAGCCACCTCACAGGTCCACCTCCCTGCGGTTGAGCAGGCGCAGCGCGACGGCGGAGACCGTCGCGACGATCACGAGCATGAGGATCGCCATCGCCGAGGACTCGCCCGTGCGGTTGGCGGTGAAGCCGACCTGGATGACGTCGAAGGCCACGGTCGCCGTGGTGCCCAGCCCCGGACCGCCCGCCGTCAGCACCTGGATGTGGTCGTACGCCTTGAACCCGGTGATCAGCAGCATCACCGTGTTCGTGGTCAGCGCGGGCGCCAGGAGCGGCCAGGTGACCTTGCGGAAGCGCGTCCAGGAGCCCGCGCCGTCGATGGCCGCCGCCTCGTGCAGCGACTGGGGCACGCCCTGCAGCGCGGCCAGGTAGACCACCGAGCAGAAGCCGAGCATCTGCCAGCTGATGATGAAACCGATGGAGTACAGCGCCAGGTCGGGGTCCGACAGCCAGCCGACGCGGACCCCGAGCAGCCGGTTGACCAGGCCCTCGTCCTGCAGCATGGCCATCCACACCACGCTTACCACCACCGAGCTCAGCACGACGGGGACGAAGAAGACGCTGCGCAGCGCCCGGTAGAGCCAGCCGGCGCGGTCGAGCAGCACGGCCACGCCGACGCCGGCCACGTTGGGCACGATCACGATGATCAGCGTCAGGATCGTGGTGACCTTCAACGAGGTCAGGAAGGACGGGTCGGCCAGCAGGCGCAGGTAGTTGTCCGGCCCGACGAAGCGCGTCCGCGTGGCGAACAGGCTGGCGTCGGTGAGGCTGTAGCCGAAGCTGAGCAGGATGGGCGCGAGCACGAAGCAGGCGTAGACCAGCACGCCCGGGGCGACGAAGCTCAGCAGGTACGTCAGCCGCTGCCAGGGGACGGCCGCGGTGCGCGCGGCGGCCCGCTTGTCGAGGAACATCTACCGGCCGCCCGCCTTGACCCATTCCGCGTCCAGCGCCTTCGCCGCCGCGGCGCCGTCGGTCTTGCCCGCGATGATCTCCTGGGCCAGCGCGAACACCTTGTCGCCCACGCCCGGCAGCAGCGAGTCGTCGCCGGTCTCGACCGTGAAGGCGTTGACCGCTCTGCCCGCCTTGAACACCTCGAGCGTGGCGTTGTAGACCGGGCCCATCGGCGGCGGCTGATAGCCGTTGATCGCGATGATGGCCGCGTCGCTCCTGACGAGCACGTCGTTGTTGGCGGCGTCCTGATTGAACTCCAGCGCGAACGTCCTGGCCGCCTCGAGGTTCTTGGATCTGGCGTTCACGATGGGGCCGCCGCCCGTGTACGAGGGCACCACCACCTGGCCGTCGTCGGTGGGCCAGGCGAAGACGCCGATCTCGAACGGCGGCTTGCCTGTGTCGGCTGCGGCGGCGAACCAGGACCCCATCGGGTACATGGCGCCCTTGCCGTCCAGGAACGCCTTCTCGGTCGACGGGTAGTCGCGCGACAGCCCGGCCTTGTCGACATACCCCTTCCCGACCAGGTCGGCGAACTTCTGGGTCGCCTTGACGAAGGCCGGGTCGCCGAACCTGACCTGTCCGGCGCGCCGCTTGACCAGGAAGTCCGGCTGCCGCGCGTAGACGTCGGCGCCGACGAGCGCGATCCAGATGTAGCCGGCCGCGAACGCGTCCTTGCCGCCGCCGCCCACCACGAACGGGTTGATTCCCTTGGCCGTGAGCTTGGCCGAGACGTCGAGCAGCTCCGCGTAGGTCTTCGGCGGCGCGTCGACGCCGGCCTCGGCGAAGAGCTTCTTGTTGTAGTAGACCAGCGGGGTCGGCTGGGAGTTGTAGGGGAGCTGGTAGATCTTGCCGCCCAGCGGGTTGGAGCGCGGGTGGGCGTAGTTCTTCAGCTCCTCCTCGCTCCAGGCGTACAGGTTGCCGCTCTCCGCGAGCCCGCTGGGCGCGATGGCCTGCATGACGTCGGGCAGCTGACCCGAGGCGAGCAGCTGCTTGGCGTAGGCGTTGCGCTCGCCCGCGCTCGGCGCCACGAGCTTCCTCACCGCGATGTCGGGGTGCTTGTCGGTGACGCGCTTGATGGCCGCGTCCCAGTACTCCGGCGTCAGGTTGGGCGTCTCGAACACCAGGAAGGAGATCTCCTTCTTGCCGTTCGCCACTGGCTGCTGTGACCCTGCCGGCGCGCACGCGGCGAGTGTCAGGGCAGCGGTGGCCAGCACGATGGCCTTGTTCACCTGGGGTCCTCTCTAGGGGGTGGCCGACCGGCGGCACCGCGCCGCGGGTGGGTCTTATTTTTAGTAGTTCCTCAAATAATTCGCAATGCCCTACCATCGGATCGTGACCTTGACCGGACAGGATCCGGCGCTCCTGCGCCGCCTCAACGCCGCCGCCGTGCTGCGCACGCTGCACGCCGCGGACGAGCTGACCCTGACGCAGCTCGTGAAGACCACCTCCATCTCCCGGGCGACCGTCGAGGACGTCATCGCCGGGCTCGACGAGCTCGTCGAGGAGGTCGGCATCAAGGTCGGGGATCCGCGCCCGGTCGGCCGGCCGGCCAAGCGCTACCGCTTCCGCGCGGAGGCCGGCCACGTCGTCGGCGTCGACATCGGCCCGCACAAGGTCCTGGCGCTCACCGCCGACCTCAAGGGGCGCATCGTCGACCGCAGGCGCACGGTCGTCACCCCCGAGACCGGCACCGCCGACAGGATCGCCGCGGCCAGGTCGGTGGTGCGCAGGACGCTCCGCGCGGTCGGCGTCGAGCCCGGCCAGGTACGCGCGCTGGGAGTGGCCACGACGGGCGTGGTCGACCCCGCCGACGGCCGGATACTGATCAGCGACCGGCTGCCCGGCTGGGCGGGCGTCGACCTGCCCGCCGCGCTCGACGGCCTCGCGGACGGCCCGGTCCTGGTGGGCAACGACACCAACCTGGCCGCGCTGGCCGAGCACTGGTGCGGCGCCGCCGTCGGGGCGAAGGACGTGATCTGCCTGCTGGCCGGGCGCAGCGTCGCGGCGGGCCTGCTCATCGGAGGCAAGCTGCACGCGGGCCGCAACGGCGCGGCGGGGGAGATCGGCGTCATGCGCGCCTTCGGGTGGTACACCGCGTTCGACCGATTCCTCGCCTACGGCGGGGACGCCCCCTCCGGGGAGGCGGCCAAGCGGGTGTTCGAGGCCGTGCGGGAGGGCGACGCGGAGGCCGCGGCCATCGTCCGCGCCTTCGCCCGCGACCTGGCCAAGGGCGTCGGCGCCGCCGTGCTCACGATGGACCCGGAACTGGTCGTCCTGGGCGGCGGCCTGTCGGGCGCGGGTGAGCTGCTGGCCGCGCCCCTGCGCGAGGAACTCGCCGAGCTCTGCCTGTTCCCCGTACGCGTGGAGAGCTCGGAGCTGGGCGGCGAGTCCGTCGCGCTCGGGGCGGTACGGCTGGCGCTCGACCACGCCGAGCACGCGATGTTCGGCGTGGGCCCCGCATGACCAGCGGCCCATCGTCACCTGGAGCGGAGCGGGCCGACGGTTCACCCGTCCAGATCGGCGCTCTCGTTCCGCTGACCCGGCCGGGCTGGGTCGAGGCGGGCCGGCACTTGCTCGCCGGACTCGAGCTGGCCGTTCGCGAGGTCAACGACGCCGGCGGGATCGCCGGAAGACCGCTCGAGCTGGTGGTCCGAGACACCGCGGCTGATCCGCAGAAGGCCGCGGCGTCCGTGGACGAACTCGCCAGCCTGGGCGTGGCCGCCTTGGCGGGGGAGTATCACAGCGTCGTCGCGCGCGCCGCCGCCGCCCGGGCCGACGCCCTCGGCCTGCCGTTCCTCTGCTCGTCGGCGGTTCTCGACGCCCTCACCGAACAGCCGACGCGATGGGTCGCGCGCCTGGCCCCGGCGCAGTCCCACGGCTGGCAGATCTACGCGGACTTCCTCCTCGGCGCCGGCCACAGCCGCATCGCCGTAGCAGCCGACCCGAGCGTCTACTGGGCATCCGGGACCCGCATCCTGCGGGACCACCTCGCTCCACGCGGCGGCACCGTCATCGAGCTCGACATGCGCGCGCTCACCCCCGCGGCCGTGTGCGACGAACTCGCCGGCAATCGCGCGACCGCCCTCCTTCTTCTGGTCGGCCACCCGGAGCCGGCGGTGCCGATCGTCAAGTCCGTCCGCCGCGACCGGCGCCTCGCCGGGATCATGATCGGTGCTCCGGCAGGGCAACCGGAGTTCGCCGGATGGGCGAGGTCGCTGGGCGGCGACGGCGCCGCGATCCCGTTCCTGCGCTACCTGCCCGAGCGCCTCGGCCCACTCGGTACGCGAGTCGAGACGGCCCTGCGCGAGCGGCTGGCCGAAGTGCCCTCCTTCGTCGCCTTCGAGGGCTACGACACCATCACGGTCCTGGCCGAGATGCTGCGTACGTACGGCGCGGACCGGGCGCGCACCGCCGGATCCTGGCCGCGCGTCGCGGTCGAAGGCACCCGCGGGCAGATCCGGTTCTCCCGCACGCCGGGCATCAGCGTCTGGCAATGGGCCTGGACGCCGGTCCAGGTCGTTGATCGAGATCCGGCGGAACCGGATCGCTTTCGGGTCCTTCACGCCGGCTGAGAGAGTACAGACGGTCACAATCGACCTCTGAGCGGAAGCGGAAGGAGTCAGCGTGCGAATCGTCGTCATCGGTGCGGGGGTGGTCGGAGCGGCGGTCGCGGCGGGACTCACCCGGCGCGGCGCGCAGGTCACCGTCCTGGAGGCGCGTACTCCGGGATCCGGTACGACCTCCACGTCCCTGGCGTGGGTCAATGCCAACGACAAGACGCCCAAGGAGTACTTCGACCTCAACCACGCCGCCGTCCGGGCGCACCACCGGCTCTCCGGCGACTGGTTCTTCCCCACGGGCAACCTCGAGTGCGCGGTCTCCGACGAGCACAAGGAACGCCTGGAGGCCCGCGTACAGCGGCTGGCCGGCATGGGCTACCCGGTCGAGCGGATCACCGCCGCGCGCGCCTTGACCCTGGAGCCCGACCTGGTGCCTCCGCCTCCCGGCACCGAGTACGTGTTCTTCCCCGAGGAGGCGCACGTGCACCCGCTGCGCCTGCTCGGGAGCCTGCTCGGCGAGGCCCGCGACGCCGGGGCCGCGCTCGCGTGCGGGGCCGAGGTGACCGCGATCGAGACCTCGTCGTCGGGCGTCACGGTGACGGCGGCCGACGGGCGGGCCTTCGACGGCGACGTGGTGGTCACCTGCGCCGGTCGCTGGACGCAGGGGGTGGCGGCGCTGGCCGGGGCCGAGGTGCCCATGCTCGACCCGGCGGTGTCCGGCGCGATCACCAACGGTTTCCTCGTCACCACGACCCCCGTGCCCGCCCGCCTGTCCCGCGTGCTCCACTCCGACGGGCTCAACCTGCGGCCGGACGGGGGCGGGCGGCTGCTGCTGCAGTCGCTGCCGCTGGACGGGCGGGCGGACCCGGCGGTCCCGGTGCCCGGCGACGTCCAGGACTCGATCCTGGCCCTGATGGCGCGCGTGCTGCGGGCCGTGGATGGGGCCACGGTGGAGCGGGCGGTGGTCGGCCGGCGGGCGATGCCGGGGGACGGGCTCACGGTGGCGGGTTTCGCGGACGCGGAGCGGCGCGTGTACACGGTGGCCACGCACAGCGGGGTCACGCTGGCGCCGCTGCTCATGGGGGAGGTGGCGGGGGAAGTGTACGGCGAGGAGTCGCCGCTGCTGGCGCCGTTCCGGCCGTCCCGCTTCGCCGACGGCACCGCCGGGCCCGCCCCTGCCCCGGCACGGCGGCCGGGACAGCAGTAGGGTCCCCGGAAAGGCGTGGTCACCCGGCCGGCGGGATGTTCTTGAGGAAGAGGATGCCGTCGGTCGTGTGCACCTGGCCGGGGTCCAGGGCGAAGTAGCCGGAGCTCGTGTCGGTCTGGGGAGCCAGCTCGATGCCCTCCAGCGCCCCGGCCAGGCGTTCGGAGGCGATGAGGTAACCGCCGTGCGGCAGGGCGGCGTGCAGGACGCCTTCCAGGGTGTCCGGCGGGGTCGCCGCGCCGCCCATGGTCGAGGCGATGAAGGCGTACGCGTCGCCCAGCTGCGCCGCGACGATCGAGCCGGCGCTCCACCACTCCAGCAGCAGGTCGCCGCCCTGCCAGCCCGCCGTCTGCCAGACGCTCCTGTCCCGCTGGAGGTGCCGGTTGTGGGCGTAAACCAGCGCCGGGCCGTAGCGGAGTGCGATCGCCAGGAGGTTCTCGGCCATCATCGTGTCCCGCAGCCCCATGAGGCGCATGACCCTGGCCGGCGACGTGTCCGCCATCCCCGCGTGGTAGCGGAGCAGGCCCGTGGCCGTACGCCCGAACAGGCAGGCCCGCCACCACGCCTCCCGCGAGGTCGCGGCGATCAGGCGCGGTGACTCCGCCGTGAGCAGGGCCACGAGGTCGTCCGCCATGAGGCGCAGCTCGACGGCGTCGGGCGAGCGGCCGACGGACTGCGCGGGGTCCATGGTGGCGGCGGGGTTCGTCCACCGGGAGTCGGCGCCGAGCAGCCGGTCGACGGCGTCGAAGGACGGCACGTCGAGGTGGGCGGCGAGATAGCCGTGCAGCCCGGCGAGGGCCGGACGGGGGCTGCCGGGCCCGGCCAGCTCGAGCGGCCCGTCGAAGCCGAAGAAGCGGATCCGCTCGGCCGCGGGCCGGTGCCGGTTGTGCTCCCGCATCCAGCTCACGAGCTCCCGGTCGGCGGCCGAGCCGCCGAGCCCGTGACTGAAGCCGCGCCGCATGACGTCGTCGAGCGTCCCCACACCCTCCGTGACGTACGCGTCCACGACCAGCGCCGCGAGGCAGTCGCTCTCGATCGCGATCGACCGATGACCCTCGTGCTCCACGAGGTGGCGGAAGGCCTCGTTGCGCTGCCGGAGGAACGCCTCCTCGCCGTGCGTGGGCTCGCCGAGGCCGAGCAGGCGCGGCGGGGCCGGGAACGACCTGAGCAGCTTCGTGATCGCGGCGCCCTCGAAGGGCCAGCCGGAGTCAAGGATCGCGGATTCCATGCCTTCAACCGTATCGTTGAACCTTCTGTGTAAACTTTGCCCATGCCCCGCGAGCGACTCCGGCCCGTGGATCTGGCGCGCGAGCACGGCCTGTCCACGCAGGCGATCCGCAACTACGAAGAGGCGGGCATCCTCCCGCCGGCCGCGCGCACTCCCCACGGCTACCGCACCTATACCCCCGTCCACCGGGAGGCCCTGCGCGCCTTCCTCGCCCTCATCCCCGGCCACGGCCACCAGACGGCCACCTCGATCATGCGGGAGGTGAACGGAGGCGCGGTCGAGGAGGCCCTGCGGCTCATCGACGAGAGCCACGCGCAACTGCTCGACGACCGCCGGACGCTGCAGGCCGTGGAGCGGGCGCTGCGCGACCTGACGGTGGAGGAGAGGCCCGGAACGCCGGCGCCGGTGGAGCGGCCCGGGCCCGGCGGCGTCACCTTCATCGGCCCGCTGGCCAGGAGGCTCGGCATCAGGCCCGCGACGCTGCGCAAGTGGGAGCGCGCCGGGCTGGTCAACCCGAGCCGCGACCCTCAAACCGGCTACCGCGTCTACACGGCCGCCGACGTGCGCGACGCCCGGCTGGCCCACCAGCTCAGACGCGGCGGCTACCTGCTCGAGCAGATCGCCCCGCTGCTCGCCCAGGTGCGCTCCGCCGGGG
Source organism: Nonomuraea sp. NPDC004186 (assembly GCF_053603495.1). Taxonomy (NCBI): domain Bacteria; kingdom Bacillati; phylum Actinomycetota; class Actinomycetes; order Streptosporangiales; family Streptosporangiaceae; genus Nonomuraea; species Nonomuraea sp. NPDC004186. The sequence continues at coordinate 19,191 of NZ_JBSGFQ010000144.1, forward strand.
GGATCGCGCCCCTGGAGGCGACCCTGCGCGACTGGCGGACCCGGCTGACGGCCCGTGGCCGCGCCATGCTGACCGGCGCCGCCGGGCTCGACGCGTACCTGGGTCACCCCGGAGGTCCCGCTGCGGTCGCGGAGGATTAAGATACAGGGCAGCTCTGTATCCTAATTGGCCATGACAGGCAGACGGGAACACGCCATGGGTGCCTACGTGCTCGGCTTCCACGACATCGACAAGACGCTTCTCCCCCTGGTCGGCGGCAAGGGGGCCAACCTCGGCGAGCTGTCCGCCGTCGAGGGGGTGCGGGTGCCGCCGGGCTTCTGCGTCACCACCGAGGCCTACCGCGCGGTCGTCGAGTCGGACGCGACGATCGCCGCGCTGATCGACAGGCTCTCCGGGCTGCGCGCGGACGACCGTGCCGGGATCGCCGAGGCGTCCGCCCGCCTGCGGGAGGCCGTCGAGACGCTGCCCGTACCGGCCGAGATCGAGGACGACATCCTGCGCCGCCTCGGGGAGCTCGGCGACGTGCCCTGCGCGGTGCGCTCCAGCGCCACCGCCGAGGACCTGCCGTCCAGCTCGTTCGCCGGGCAGCAGGACACGTACCTGAACGTCAGGGGAGCCCCTGCGGTGCTCGCGAGCGTGCGGCGCTGCTGGGCGTCGCTGTTCACCGACCGGGCGGTGGCGTACCGGATCAAGAGCGGCTTCGAGCACCGCGCGGTGCGCGTGTCCGTGGTCGTGCAGCAGATGGTCTTCCCCGAGGCGGCGGGCATCATGTTCACCGCCGACCCGGTGACGTGCAACCGGAAGGTGGTCTCGATCGACGCCGGGTTCGGCCTCGGGGAGGCGTTCGTGTCGGGCGTGGCGAACGCCGACAACTACCGCGTACGCGCGGGCGAGATCACCGCGCGCAACGTCGTCACCCAGGACATCGAGCTGCGCCCGTCCCCGGACGGCGGCACGGAGGAGCGGGAGATCGAGCCCGCGCGCCGGCACGTGCAGACCCTGAGTGACGAGCAGATCCTCCGCCTCGAACGCCTCGGCCGCCGCATCGAGAGCCACTTCGGCCGCCCGCAGGACATCGAGTGGGGCCTGGCCGGCGGCGAGTTCCAGATCCTGCAGAGCCGCCCGATCACCACCCTCTACCCGGTGCCCGGGACGGCCGACGGCAAGAACCACGTCTTCATGTCGTACGGCCACCGCCAGATGATGACCGACGCCTTCAAGCCCCTGGGCCTGTCGCTGTTCGCGCTCCTGCACGACCGGCTGGGCCGCTCGGCGGGGACGGTGTCCGGCAGCCGGTTCTACAAGGACGTCTCACCCGAGCTGTCCTCGTCGTGGGCGCGCGCGGTCACGCTCAAGAGCCTCGGCCAGGTGGACGTCCTCATGGCCAACGCCCTGCGCCAGGTCCTGACCAGGAAGGACTTCGTGCGCGACCTGGCCCACGGCAAGACCTCGATGCTGGACTTCGGCGAGGGCGGGCTGCTGCCGATGGCCCGCCAATATCTGAAGATGTCCGGCAAGGACGACACCGAGGCCGTGCCCGAGCTGATCGCCGAGAACGAGCGGACCGTCGAGGAGCTGCGCCGCGGCATCGCGGGCAAGTCGGGGGACGAGCTGTTCGCGTACATCCTGGACGACCACGACGTGCTGGCCCGGCTCACGTTCGATCCGCGCAGCGTGGCGGCGGCCTTCGTCGGCATCCAGGCGGTGAACTGGGTCAACAAGCGCATGAAGGCCTGGCTCGGCGTGCAGAACGCCGCCGACGCCATCGCCCAGTCCGCCGACCACAACGTGGTGGCCGCCATGGGCCTCGACCTGCTGGACGTCGCGGACGCCGTCCGCCCGTACCCGGCGGTGGTCGAGCACCTCGAACGCGCCGGCCGGGACACGCTCCTCACCGGGCTCGACGGCCTGGAGGGCGGTCCCGAGGCCCGCCGCGCCCTTGAGGGCTACCTGCGCACGTACGGGATGCACTGCTCGGGCGACATCGACATCACCCGGACCCGGTGGAGCGAGGACCCCACCCAGCTCGTCCCGCTCCTGCTGAGCAACGTCCGCAACTTCGCGCCCGGCGAGCGCGCCCGCAAGGTCGAACGCGGCCGCGCCGAGGCCGAGAGCACCATCGCCGGCCTGCTGGAACGCCTCAGGGCGCTGCCGGGCGGCGAGCGGAAGGCGAAGAAGGCGGCCCGGCAGATGAGCCTCATCCGCCACTTCATCGGCTACCGCGAGTACTCCAAGCACGCCCTGCTCCAGCGCTACGAGCTGTACAAGCGGGCGCTGCTGGCCGAGGCCGCCGAGCTCGTCGCCCGCGGGGTGATCAGGGAGCCGCAGGACGTGTACTTCCTGTCGCTGGAGGAGTTCAGGGAGGTCGTGCGGAGCGGGAGGATCGACCCCGCGCTCGTCGACGGGCGGCGGGAGGCGTTCGAGGAGGACCGGAAGCTGACGCCGCCGCGCGTCATCACCTCCGAGGGCGAGGTGATCTCCGGCGAGTACGACACCGGCGCCCTGCCCGAAGGCGCGCTGGCGGGCATCGCCGTGTCGTCGGGCGTCGTCGAGGGGCGCGCCCGCATCGTGCTGAGCATGGACGAGTCGGACGTCGAGGAGGGCGACATCCTCGTCACCGTCTACACCGACCCGAGCTGGTCGCCGCTGTTCGTCTCGGTCAAGGGCGTCGTGATGGAGGTCGGCGGGGTGATGACCCACGGCGCCGTGGTCGCCAGGGAGTACGGCCTGCCCGCGGTCGTCGGCGTGGAGAACGCCACCCGGCGCATCGAGGACGGCCGGCTCATCCGCGTCAACGGCACCGAGGGCTACGTCGAACTGCTCTGACCCCGGTGCGGCCGCGTCACCGAACGCGGCCGCACCAGGAAAGCTCAGCGGACCTTGGCGAAGAACGCGCGCAGGTCGGCCGCGAGGCGGCCGGGCTGCTCCATGGCGACGAAGTGGTGTCCGGCCGTGTTGTCCTCCGGCCAGTGCAGGATGGTGTTGTGCCGCTCGGCGAGCCGCCGGATCCCGGGCGGCCCGCTGTAGACGCCGGTCGGCGCCGCCGTCTGCCCCTTCGGCCAGCCGAAGCCCGTGCTCTCGTAGTAGGGCCAGGACGAGGTGCCGAAGGTTCCGGTGAGCCAGTAGAGGCTCACGTTCGTCAGGAGGAGGTCGCGGTCGATCACCTCCTCCGGGGTCTTGGCCACGACGGTGAACTCCTTGAACTTGTGCGTCATCCAGGCCAGCGCCGCGACCGGGGAGTCGTGCCAGCCGTAGGCGAAGGTCGCCGGCGCCGCGCGCAGCAGCCCATGGTGGTCCACGCCGTTCATCCAGTCCTGCTCCTGCAGCCGCGCGAACGCCGCCCGCTCGTCCTCGGTCATCTCCGGGACGTCGTCCTGGGTGGGGAAGCCGAGCCCGCTGATGACGTAGACGCCGATCACGTGCTCCGGGTCGGTCGTGGCGACCTCCGGGGCGACGTACGCGCCGTAATCGCCGCCCTGGGCGCCGTAGCGGTCGTACCCGAGGCGGCGCATCAGCTCCGCCCAGATCCGCGCCACGCGCGTGACGTCCCAGCCCGTCTCGCGCGGCGGCGCGGAGAACCCGAACCCGGGCAGCGACGGCACGACGACGTGGAACGCCTGGGCGGGGTCGCCGCCGTGCGCGCGGGGGTCGGTGAGAAGCTCGATCAGGTCGGCGAACTCCACGAAGGAGTTCGGCCAGCCGTGCGTGAGGATGAGCGGCAGGGCGTCCGGCTCGGCGGAGCGCACGTGCAGGAAATGGATGTCCTGACCGTCGATCTCCGTCATGAACTGCGGGAACCCGTTGAGCCGAGCCTCGTGCCGGCGCCAGTCGTAGCCGTCGCGCCAGTAGGCGGCCAGCTCCTCGAGGTGGGCGGCGGGGACGCCGCGGCTCCAGCCCTCACCCGGCAGCTGCCGGGACCACCGGGTACGGGCCAGCCGGTCGTTCAGGTCGTCCAGGTCGGCCTGGGGGATGTCGATGCGAAAAGGGCGGATCTCGGTGCCCATGATTGTCCTCCTGCGGTCGCGATGACGTGCCGACAGTAGGAGCCATCTAGGTCGATCCATGTCCTATATGACGCCCATACTTGGAGTCATGAGCGACACCCCCGCACGGCTGCTCGCGCTGCTGTCGTTGCTGCAGACCCCGCGCGAATGGCCCGGCAGCGAGCTGGCCGAGCGGCTGGAGGTCAGCCCTCGCACGGTCCGCCGCGACATCGACCGCCTGCGCGAGCTCGGCTACCCGGTGCAGGCGACGATGGGAGCGGCGGGTGGCTACCGGCTCATCGCCGGCAAGGCCATGCCGCCGCTGCTGCTGGACGACGAGGAGGCGGTGGCCATCGCGGTGGGCCTGCGCATGGCGGCCGGGCAGCCGGTGGACGGCATGGAGGAGGCCTCCGTACGCGCTCTGGCCAAGCTGGAGCAGGTGCTGCCGGCGCGGCTGCGGCAGCGCGTCGGCGCGCTCGGGGCCGCCACGGTGTCGATGACGGCCGCGAACGGGCCGAGCGTCGATCCGCAGAACCTGGCGGTGCTCGCCTGGACGGCCGCCAACCGCGAACGCCTGCGCTTCGACTACCAGGCGAACGACGGCAGCCGGTCCAGCCGGCTGGTCGAGCCCTACCGCCTAGTGGCCGGCGGGCGCCGCTGGTATCTGCTCGCGTACGACAACGACCGCGACGACTGGCGGATCTTCCGCGTCGACCGGCTCAGCGCCCCGCGCCCGACCGGCGTCCGGTTCGCGCCCCGCGAACCGCCCGAGCCGGACGCGGCCGCCTTCATCACCCGCAAGATCTACTCGCTCGCCCCCACCTACGAGGTGCGGGCCACCCTGCGCCTGCCGGCCGAGGAGGCGATCGAGCGGCTCGGCGCCGCTCCGGGCGACGTCCGGCCCATCGACGGGCACAGCTGCGAGCTGCACGGACACGCCGACACCCTGGAGTGGCTGGCCGCGCGGCTGCTCATGCTCGGCTGCGAGTTCGAGGTGCACGAGCCGCCCGAGCTGCTGGCGTACCTGCGGGCGGTGGGCGGCCGCGCCGTCCGGGCCGCCGGTGTTGCCGTGGGCTTTACTGACCTGTAAGTATAAGCGGATGGAGGATCGGCGGCTCAGTCCGGGCGGGCAGCGGTTGCTGGAGGTGGCGACCGAGGTCTTCTACGCCGAGGGCATCCGCGCGACCGGCGTCGACACGCTGGTGGAGCGGGCCGGGGTGTCCAAGCCGACCCTGTACGCCCAGTTCGGGTCCAAGGAGAACCTCGTGGCTGCGGTCCTCGCCCGCCGCAGCGCCGCCCGGCAGGCAGCCCTGAGCGCGTACCTGGCCGGCAGCGACGTCCGGGGCGGGCAGGCGGTGCTGGCGGTCTTCGACTGGCTGGCCGAGGGACACGGCCGCGAGGGCTTTCGCGGGTGCCCGTTCACCAACGCAGCGGTCGAGCTGCCCGATCCCGGGCATCCGGCGCGGGCGGTGATCTCGGCCTACAAGTCGTGGCTGCGCGGGACGCTCGCCACGCTGGCCGGGCAGGCGGGCCTGGCGCGGCCCGAAGAGGTGGGCGACGCGTTGCTGCTGCTCATCGACGGCGCCAACGCGCGCGTGGTGGTCGACGACGACCGTACGGCGATGCTGCGCGCGAGGGCGGCGGCGGCCAGGCTGATCGGCGCGGCCGGCTCGTGAGGGTCAGACGCCGGGCCGGAGCGGTCCGGCGTGCTTGACGGTCTGCAGGACGGGGGCGGTCTCGATGGTGCGGATCTCGGGCAACGCCCCCAGCCGGTGGGTGATGTAGCGGTGCAGGTGATCGGTGCCGGAGCACAGCGCGTGGGCCAGCAGATTGGTGGGGCCGGTGGTGTGGGCGACGGCGGCGAGCTCGTCGTGGCCCGCCAGAGCGGTGGCCACCTGGTCGAGGTGCGCCGGCGCGATCGCCATCCAGAGCAGCGCCTGGGTCGCGACGCCGAGGGAGACGGGGTCGATCTCGAGGTCGAAGAAGATCGTACCGTGGGCGCGCAGGTCGGCCAGGCGCCGCGCCACCGTGGCCTCGGACCAGCCCGTGCTCCTGGCGAGGTCGGCGTAGCCGGCCCGGCCGTCATGGCGCAGGGCGTCGAGCAGGGCCTGGTCGGCGCGGTCCAGTGACGGCCGGCCCGACGGCGCGGCGGGCACGTCAGCCGCGGCCGGCCTGAGCTGCCGCTGCTGTCCCTCGTCGAGGGTCTGGGCGATGCCCTGCCACGCGGTGGGCCCGCCCCGGTAGGGGTGGAGCAGGTACTGGGCGGAGACCGACGTGATCCCGGCCTTCCTGGGCAGGTCGTGCAGCAGCATCGAGGGCGGGTCGTCCACGCCGTGCGGGACGTGGACCATGGCGAAGATCTCGGTGCCGCCGGACAGCAGCTTGATCCATGACGTGTCGGGCCGCCGGGCCAGGGCCTGGGCGAGGGTACGGGTCGCGACCGGGCTGGTGGTGAGGCGGACCACCCACTGGCTGCGCCCCACCCGGGACGGGTCGGGCAGCCCGACGACGCGCAGGGAGGCGTTCGCGCGCAGCCGCTGGTAGCGGCGGGCCACGGTCTGGGTGGACACGCCCAGCACCCGGGCGATGCCGCTGAACGGCGCCCGCCCGTCGATGTGCAGGGCATGGATCAAACCGCGGTCCAGATCGTCGAGCATGAGCAAATCATGCATGAGATCCGGCTTCGTGGAAAAATTTCCCCAACATCTCGGGCATTGTGGAATCGCCGATGCCGGTGGCCGCAGCCTTGGTCGCGGAAGTCATCCGTACGACTGAGGGGGACTGGGACATGCCGGTTCGGGAGGATCCGACGGTGGCCTACCGGTGGCGGTGGGTCGTGCTGGGCGTGCTGCTGACCGCTGAGGCGATGAACGTGCTGGACTCGACGATCGTGCAGGTCGCGGCGCCGGTGATCCGCGCCGGGCTCGGCGGCTCCGAGTCCGCCATCCAGTGGTTCAGTTCGGCCTACACGCTGCCGTTCGCGGCGTTCCTGATCCTGGGTGGCCGGTTGGGGGACATGATCGGCCGCAAGCGGGTGTTCCTGCTCGGGATCGCGGGGTTCACGCTGGCGTCGTTGTGCTGCGCGCTGGCGCCCGGCGCGGGCGTGCTGATCGGGGCGCGGGCGCTCCAGGGCACGGCCGCCGCCTTGATCATCCCGCAGACGATCGGGTTGATCCGCTCGATGTTCGCCGGCGCCGAGCTGGCCAGGGCGATGAGCACCATCGGGCCCGTCATGGGTCTGTCGGTGATCTTCGGGCCCGTGCTCGGGGCCGTGCTCACCCACGCCGACCTGTTCGGCTCGTCGTGGCGGGCGGCGTTCCTGGTCAACGTGCCCCTCGCCGTCGCCGTGCTCGCCACCGGCCCCCTGCTCCGCGAGGACCGGGCCGCGCGGCCGCCCCGGGTGGACCTGGCCGGGACCGGGCTGGCGGTGCTGGGCGCCGGGCTGGTGGTCTACCCGCTCATCGAGGGCGGGGACGCCGTCCCGCCGGGGTGGGGCGCGGTCCTGCTCGTCGCCGGGGTCCTCGTCCTGGTGGCGTTCGGGCTCCACCAGCGCCGCCGGGCCCACCGCGGGCGTGCTCCCCTGGTCGAGCCGAGCCTGTTCGGCGAGCGGGTCTTCCCGGCCGCGCTGGCGACCTCGACGCTGCTCTTCGCGGTGACCAACGGGCTGATGCTGGTCATCGTGCTGCAGGTGCAGCTCGGCCTGGGCCGCGACGTCCTGACCGCCGGGCTGACCCTGCTCCCGTGGTCGGCCGGGCTGGCGATCTCCTCCGGGATCGTGGGCGCGCGGATGACGCCGCACCGCCTGTCACGGGTCATGTTCGCCGGGCTCGCCATCCTGTTCGCCGGGGTCCTCGGGGCTCTGGCCGCCTACGCGGGCGCGTACTCGTGGCCGCTGCTCGTGGCGCTGGCGGTGTGCGGGGCCGGGAACGGCATGGTCACCGTCCCGTTCTTCACCGCCGCCCTGGCGCGCCTGCACCCCCATCAGGTCGGGTCGGCGGCCGGCCTGCTCAACGCCGTCCAGCAGTTCGGCGGCACGCTGGGGATCGCGCTGCTCGGCAGCGTCTTCCTGCACGGCCTGGGCGGCGGCTCGGACGGGAACGCCGCGGCGGCGCCGGCGTTCGGGCTCGGCCTCGTGCTGCTGGCCGCCACGGCCGTCGCCGCGGCGTTCATGAGAGCCCCCGTCGCCCCCGAGCCGGAGCGGGAGCGCGCGGCCATGGGCGAGCCGACCCGATCCAGGCTCTGACCCCATCGAAGGGCTGGTCGACGCGCGGGGCCCGAGATTGTCGTGGGTGATCGCTAGGGTCACCGTCATGGTTGACGCAGCGGAGGTGTGGTCATGCGCCGGTTCTTCCCGGTCCGCATCGGAGGTGGCCGGATGAGCGCGTGGGAGCGCCTGGTCAAGCCGGCCAAGGGCGGTGACGTGGCCCGCGTCTTCCGCCTGCTCCTGGAGTTGGACGCCGACGATCGCAAGGCGGTGGCGGCGCAGCTGCCGCGCCACCTGTCGGGGCTGCGGATGGAGGATTGGTGGTCCTGGCGGCACCAGCTCAGGCCGTTGCGGCTGGCGGGCGTGGCGTGCCTGGGCGGCGCGGCGGCCGTCACGGCGTGGCTGTTCAGACGCGAGTTCCAGTGGGTCGAGAGCGACGACGAGCGCGTGATCCTGCTGCTGCGGCAGCGGCCGGCCGAGTGGCGGGCCGACGTGGCCCGCCGCATCGCCGCCCGCCTGCGCCTCAACGACATGCGCTACTGGGAGGTGGCCGCGGCGCTCGTGTGCGAGACCGGGATCGAGCCGCCGGACGGCGACGCGTTCATGGTGGGCTGGTTACGCGCGCTCCACCCGGGGACGGCGGCCACCGATCCGCTGTTCACCGCGTTCGCGCCGCGGCTCTTCGAGGTCGACGGCCTGGGCGAGGCCCTTCCCGCGCAGGTGGGGACCATCGCCCGGCTCGTCGAGGACGGCCTGCTGGAGCGCAAACCGGTCATCGACGGCATCGTGGGGCGGCTGCTGCGTGACGGGCCGTCGGCGCTGAGCGCCCTGGCCGTCCTGCACGATCGGCTCGACCTCGACATCGACGAGTCCGCCGAGCGGGCCAGAGACTACACCCGGCTGCTGCCCGCCGGGCCGGTCGCGGTGGCCGACCTGGCGCTGGCGCAGCTGCGGCGGCTGGAGGAGGCGGGGCGGCTGGAGGAGGAGCTGTTCGCCGAGGCGATGGAGGCGCTGGCGTTCCGGCCGGAGAAGAAGCTGCTGCGCGCGGCCCTGTCGTGGGCGGGCGACGCCGTGCTGCGTGACGCCCGCCGCGCGGACGTCGTGCTGGCCGCCATGTCCCTGATCTTCGCGCAGGACACGCTGGCGTTGCAGGAGCGGGCCGTGCGGCTGGCCGTCAAGCTGGCCCCGCGGGCAGGTGTCCAGCGTGAGCCGGCCCTGTTCGACCTGCTGCATGATCAGAGTCGCGGTCCACACCTTGGTGACCGAGCCGATCTGGTAGAGCGCGTCGGT
>NZ_JBSGFQ010000145.1:0-28158 GCF_053603495.1 Nonomuraea sp. NPDC004186
TACTCTCTCGAATGCCGCTCGGCTATGCACAGGCGGGCTTGCTGAAGGGCTGACAGCGGAATGCGGTTGGCGGACGTCGTTCGCGCTGCCGCTCACGCACGGACTGTGACCATGGCGGCCGGCGACCGACGTGCCGAACCCGCGCGGGCCTCGGCGCCCGTCCCAGCCGCGGCCCGCAGGGAGCTGGCGCGCAGGGGCGAGCCGCTGGACCGGGTGACGCGTACGGCCATGGAGCAGCGGTTCGGGCAGGACCTCAGCCAGGTCAGGGTGCACTCCGACGGCTCGGCCGGGAGATCGGCGCGCGAGCTGGGGGCCCGCGCGTACACGGTCGGCGAGCGGATCGTCTTCGGCCCCGGCAGGTTCGCGCCGCACACCCCCGACGGCAGGCACCTGCTCGCCCACGAGCTGGCCCACGTCATCCAGCAGCGCGGCGGCGCGGGCCCGCGGCCGACCCGCCACGCCGGGCTCGAGGCCGCGGCCCACGCGGCGGCCGACGCGGTGGCGCACGAGAGCGGGCCAGAGAGCGGCCCAGAGAGCGGCCCAGAGAGCGGCCCAGAGAGCGGCCCAGAGAGCGGCTACGTGGCCGTCGGCGGCAGCGCGTCGATCGGGCTGGCCATGGCGGAGGAGACGGGCGGCCCCGCGAGCCCGGAGGACGTCGCGGCGTTCGCCCGGCTGCGGGAGTTCCAGGACGCCGCCGACCTGCGGGCGACCGAGCTGATGGAGGGGGTCGTCCGGAAGAGCCTCGCCCGGTGGGAGGCGGGCCAGGAGGCGAAAGCCGCCAAGGCGGAGAAGGAGGACAAGCCGCTGCCGGTGGACCAGCGCACCCCTGAGGAGCGTCGCGAGGCGGCCGCGGGCTCCATCCGGGGTGACGTCACCGTCACCGTCAGCTACGCCGTGGACGAGGAAGACAACCTGCACGAGCTCGTCACCACCACCAAAGGCAGCCGCCGCAAGCTCGTCGACCTGGGGCCGGGGGAGACGTGGGTCAAGGCCGTCCGCCTGAAGAAGCAGAAGCCGGAGGCTCCCGATCTCAAGGTCGTACCGGCCGGACCCGCCGAACCGGCTCCGGCCGCCAAGCCCGCCCCTTCACCGGCAGCGGCCCCTTCAGCGACTCCCGGCCCGGTGCCCGCGCCGGGGTCGGCGCTCGCGCACGCCCACGAGCCCGAGCCCGAGTCCGAACCGGTGCCGCAGTCGGGAGTGGTGCCGAAGTCCGAGCCGATTCCTCTGTCGGGGGTGGTGCCGAAGACCGCACCGGTGTCCCAGCCGGGGCTGCATCTCGTCGACCAGCATGAGGGCGGGACCGCCGAAGGGGAGGCGTCGGAGCCGGACGAGCCGAAGCGCAAGCGCACAGCGGAGCAGGCGCGCAAGGACGCGGAGGCGAGGCTGGTCGCCCACGCGGCCAAGCACAAGCTCAAGCTGATAGCGGTCGGCGCCAGCTCCCTGATCTGCCCGCACTGCGCGGCCAAGCTCGGGCTGGCCGGCGCCACCGTCGGCACCGGCCGGGCCAAGGACCCGCTGGGCGAGCACGTCCCCGTGAACCTCTCCCCGGCGCTGGAGGCCATCAAGAAGCTCCCACCCAAGCCGCCGAGGCCCGAACCGGTCGTCGAGCGACGCTACCCGGGGCGCCCGGAGGGAGCCCCGCCCCCCGGCCCGGCCGCCCCCCCGGCCAAGCGGCGGCGGCTGATCCCGTTCCCGCTGCCCAAGGCGGAGACCCTCCCGGTCCCGGCCGATGCGGACGACCAGATCCTCCAGCAGGCCCAGGCCCGGCCGAAGGCGCCCAAGGCCAGTCCGAAACCCGAAGCTCCGCAGCAGGCCCCTGCCCCCGCACCGGCCAAGACCCCGGCACCCGCCACCACACCGAAAGCTCCCGCTACCCCCGTGCCGACCCCGCCCCCTGGTACGGCGCCGAAAGCGTCCGCGGCCCCCGCGCCCGGGACCCAGGCTCCCTCCAAGGGGGCCCCTGAGGCCACGTCCAAGAGCACGACAGGGACGACGGTGGCACGGAACGAGGGCAGCCTGACCCTCACCCGGAGCAAGGACACCAGCACGGGGACGTTCGACGAGGAGGACAGGCTCCAGCAGGGGACCCGGACCGGCCGCCAGGCGAGCGCCGGGGTCGTCGCCGGTCCCGAGGGGTTCGGCGGGCAGGGGGCCGCGAGCGCCCAGCGGACCACCGCGTACGGCAACGGCTTCACCACCACCAGGTCCGTCGCCGGCAACGCCCGCGTGGTGGTGAAGGCCACGCGGGTGGAGGCGACGGAGCCGCCGGCGTACCAGCTCATGGTGACCGTCACGATCGGCGCGACCGGTACGGTGGGCGGCGGGGCGGGACGGAAGGGCACGGCGAACGCGTCGCTGTCGGTCACGGGGTCGGTGACCGGGACGTTCGTCCACCGGTTCAGCGAGGCGGAGACCAAGCGCTACCTCGGGGACCTGGCCCGCGACGGGTCGGGCGGCGCGGAGCAGGAGCTGCGGGTCGTCAACCTCGTCGCGCGCGGCAGCGTCGACGACGCGCGGCAGCTGCTCACCACCCTGGCGGCCCCGCTGTCGGCCGCCGAGGCGGCCAAGCTCGGCGAGGGCGACCAGGCGAGCCTGGAGGCCAGGAAGGGCGTCGGCGGCTCGCTCGGCGTGACCGGCGCGGGCAGGTCGCCGGTCGGCGCCGAGGTCTCCTACAGCAGGAGCAGGTCGCTCAAGCGCACGGTGGCGCGCAGGGGCGGGGCCGTGCTCGTCACGGTCGAGGTGGTGTCGGAGACCGCGAAGTCCATCGGCGCGTCCGGCTCGTCGGGAGCCGTGAGTGCCGGCCTCAGCTACGGCAGGACGACGTCGGAGGCCAGGGCGGTCACCTTCCGCCTGAACCCCGGCGACCCGGACTACCAGACCAGGTTCGACCGGATCCTCGCGGTCGACGGCGCGGCCGAACTGACCGCCCTGGCCGCCGCCGACCCCACCCGGGTGGCCGGTACGGAGTCCGGCACCGGCTGGTCGACCACGCTGACCCCCAAGGTCGGCGTCGCGGGGCTGGAGGCGTTGATCTCGACCACCCATTCCTTCGCGGAGAAGACGGTCGTCGACGAGACGGGCACGCACAAGCTGTTCTCCGGGGCGACGGGTGGCGCGCTCACGGCCGGAGTGGCGTCGGGCCCGCAACTGGAGTACCGGACCGAGCAGGCCGTCACCGCCGCCGTCGGTCCCGGCAACAAGGCCACGGGTGACGTCAGCACCACGACCTCGGAGACCGACCTGGGGGCCTCGGCCCGCGCGCTGGCCTCCGCCGCCGACCAGTCGCCCGTCGCCGGCTCGCTCAAACTGGCCACCGGCGGCAGCAAGCTGCTGCAGTCCCGCACCGAGGTGATCGGGATGAAGCTGTCGGACGACGACTTCGCGACCATCGCGTCGATCTCCCGGGAACCCGGCAGGTGGAACCACGCCTTCCGCGGCCGGATCGCGAGCTTCCAGGACTGGCAGCGCCTCGGCCGCAGGATCGCCGCCGGCGGCGGGGACAGGGAGGAGATGAGCCGCGCGCTCGCCGAGTACGCGAGCCACAACGACGGCGCGTCCGACGCCGTGCAGGCGGTGGTCCGGCCGCAGGGCCAGGCCGAGGGCGGCGTGCGCTACGACTGGCCGGCCGAGCTGGCCAAGGAGCGGGAGGCGTTCGAGACGATCGTGGTGGGCGACCGGGTCGCCCAGCTCAAGGCCCGCGCCGCGGCCGGGGCCTTCGAGGAGGCCCAGGCGGGCCTGAAGGCCGACAACCTCAGGCTCGACAAGGCCGCCAGAGCCATTACGGCCGCCTCCGAGCAGTTCACCGACGTGGCGGCGGTGGCCGAGATGCTGCGCAGGATCGGCGACCGGCAGACGGAGATCCGCGGCGAGCTGCGCAAGCTGAAAGCGGCACTGGCGCCCGCGTCCGCGCCCGCCCAGAAGGAGACGGTGGGGCCTCCGCCCGCGCCCGCTCCTGACGCCGAAGCGGTGGAGGAGCGCAACGCCAAGCTCCGGAGCCTGATCCCCGCCATGATGACGCTGCGCGACCAGGAGAGGGCGGTCTTCGCCGAGGTGCGCAAGGAGCTCGAGCATCCGCCGTGGTACCGGGGCCCGGACGTCATCTCCGTCATCCAGGCGCTCAACAAGCTCAAGCCGGTCTACACGCAGTGGGACCCGCTGGTCGACAGGCTTCGCGAGGTCTTCCGCGAACGCGGCGAGGACGGGTCGCGCGCCGACGCCTACGCCCCCGACCGCAAGACCTACGAAACGCTGCGCCGCCACCCGGAACTGACCAAATACGGCTGAGTCACGTGCTTTTCGATATCGCTTGGAATAAACGGCGAATGGGATTTTCGGCAGTTTCAACATGATTTTATCGGCCGCCTGAATGTAGCTCAAAAGCCCAGCTCATGACCGCCTCGCTCACGAAAAGTTACGCCCTATTGACAGATCATCTGCGGACGGCATAAAACCCAGGGGGATCTGTTCGTGCAGAGGAGGGGCGCCCGATGGACAGCACTTCTGCTGTCGCGGCGTACGATGCACGGCCGGAGGGGTCGGTGAGCCTGCGTCTGCTGGGCACCTTCGAGGTGTCGGCATGCGCTGAAACGGGCGGTGCACGGTGGGGCGAGCTCCCGCACAGCGCTCGGCGGCTGGTCGCCTTTCTCGGCCTGCACGGCACCGCGACCCGTGACTTCGCCGCAGGCAGCCTGTGGCCCGACTCCAGCGAGGCCCGCGCGCAGGCCGACCTCCGCACCACCCTCTGGCGGGCCGGCCGGGCCTGCCCGGGGCTGATCGTCACGGGCGGCCCGGCCATGCGGCTGGACCCGCGGGTCTCGGTCGACGTCGACGAGCTGCAGGCGCTGAGCCGGCGGCTGCACGTGCGGCGACCGGCGCAGGCCGAGGACGACGGCTCGTGGGTGCCGCCGCGCGGCGTGCTGCTGCCCGGCTGGTACGACGAGTGGGTCGTCGCCGTCCGCGAGCGCGTCCGTCAGCTCCAGTTGCACACCCTGGAGGCCATGGCTGAACGGCAGCTCGCCCAGGGCGCCTACGGTCGCGCGCTGGACCTCGCGCTGGCCGCCGTCGAGTACGAGCCGCTGCGCGAGAGCTCCCAGCGCCTGGTCGTCCGCATCCACCTCGCCGAGGGCAACCTGGTGGAGGCGGTGCGCGCCGTGCGCGCGTTCACGGAGCTGCTGTGGCGGGAGATCAAGGTCCGGCCCAGTCCCGAGTTCACGGGCCTGGTCGAGCTTCCGGCGCCGAGCTGACCGCGCTCGGGCGGCCCGGCTCTCCCCCGGCACAGGCCGTACCGGGGGAGAGGAGGGGTCATGCGACGAGCTGTCTGTCGGCCTCCCGCTGGATCAGGTCCTTGTCGGAGATGGCCACCGCGTCGGGGGTCGCGTCGGGCAGCTCGTCCTCCAGGAAGCGGACCGGCCGGTAGCGGAAGGCCGCCAGCCCGATCAGGACGGTCACCGCGCCCGCCACGATGGTGAGCAGGGCGATCCCCCGGCCGTGCGCGGAGCCGGCGATGGGGTTGAAGACCTGCTCCACCAGCGGTCCGGCCAGGAGGAACCCGACCGGGACCAGCGCCCAGCTGAGCATCAGGTTGGTGGCGATGACCCGGCCCTGCAGGTCGAGCCCGACCTTCTGCTGCACGATGGAGAACCAGTGCGCGTTCAGGAACGCGGTGAGCAGCCCAATGAGGAAGAGCCCGATCGCGGGCAGCGCCGGGTGGGGCGCGATCCCGATGACGGCGAAGGCGACGCCCAGCGCCATGAAGGAGCCGAGGATGCCGTTGGTGCGCCGCGCCAGGCCGCCGGTCACCGTCATGATCAGGCTGCCCAGCAGGAGCCCGATGCCGGTCATCGAGAGCGCCACGCCCAGGCCGCGGGTGTCGGTGAGGCTGAGCAGCAGCGGCGTGGACAGGACCTCGACCATCGCGAACGGGAAGTTCAGGAACGCCGTGAACAGGATGATCGCCAGCAGCCCGTGCCTGCGGCTGATGTAGCGCCAGCCGCCGGTCACCTCCTGCCAGAACGGCTCCTCCCGCTTCTTGAACAGCGTCTCCGGGAACCGGACCGCCAAGGTCACGACGACCGCGAAGGCGAAGGTGGACAGGTCGATCAGGACGATGCCGCTCAGCCCGACGGCGGCCACGAGCGCACCGCCGAGCAGCGGCGCCAGTACGGTTCCCGCCGCCTGCCCCAGCTGGGTCAGGCCGTTGGCCCTGCCGTAATAGCGTTTGGGCACCAACTGGGCCACGGCCGCCATGTAGGCGGGCTGGTGGAAGGCCGTCGACACCGCGCCGACGGCGACGATGAGGTAGACGTGCCAGAGCTGGAGCCCGCCGGTCCAGAGCAGGGCGGCCAGCGAGACGGAGGCGCACCCCGCCGCCGAGTCGGCGGTGATCATGACGAGCCTGCGGTTGAAGCGGTCCGCCACCGCGCCGGCGATCGGCGCCAGCACGACGGCGGGCAGCAGGGCCATGACCGAGACGAGGGCGAACATCGAGACCGACCGGGTCTGCTGGTAGGCCCACAGGCCCAGGCCGAACGTGGTCAGCCCGGTGCCGATCAGCGACACCAGCTGGCCGAAGGCCACCAGGGAGAACGTCTTCAGGCTGGCCTGCTGGTAGCGGGGCGGCAGCGGAGCCGCTGCCCGGTCGTCGCCGCCGAGGATCCCGGCCAGCTCGGTCGCCTGGTGCTTCTGGAAGTAGTGCCCGGCCTTGGGGATAACCTCCAGCGACACCGAGTCGGAGAAGGCCTCCCACTCGCGGAAACGCTCCTCGTGCAGCTCGGTGGCGCGGTCGTTCTCGCCGACCACGCACACCAGCGGCGCCGACAGCTTCTTGATGGGCGCCTGGTAGAGCTCGGTGTAGTAGTCCTCACCCTCCTGGGTGTCGTGGAGGAAGACGCCCATGATGAAGTCGCGCTCCTGAGGGTCCAGCGCCTCGGTGAAGAAGCCCATGGCCCGCAGGAACTCCAGCGCCTGCCGCTTGGAGGTCCACCGCTCCATCGGGAAGGTCCTGCGGAACCAGGCGAAGGCCCTGCCCGGCAGGCGGGGCGCCGGGAAGTGCCCGCCGATCACCACCTTCTCCGGCTCGACGCCCTCCTCCTCCAGCCTGCGGGCCAGCTCGACGGTGAGCGCGCCGCCCATGCAGTGGCCGTAGAGCGCGAGTGGCCCGTCGACCTTCTCCCTGATCTCCTTGACGCAGCCCTCGACGAGCTCGTGGAAGGTCAGCATGGGTTCGCCGGGATTGCCGGTGTCGTGGCCGGGCGGCTCCAGCGCGAGCATGGTGATGTGCTCGGGCAGGGCCGCGGCCAGCGGCTGGTACGTGATCGCGCCGGCGCCCGCGAACGGCACGCAGACCAGGGTCAGCGAGGCCGCCGGGCGCGGAGGCGTCAGTTCATGCAGGAGGCCGATGTCGTGCGATGAGCCGTCGAGCGTGGCGAATGCTCGGATCGTGGGGTTCTTGAAGAGGTCCAGCACGGTCGCCTGGATCCCCGAGTCCCGTACGGCGCGCACGGCCTTGAAGGAGTCGCCGCCCAGCGCGAAGAAGTCGTCGTCGATCCCGATCCCCTTCACGCCCAGGATCTGCGACCAGAGCTCGACCAGCTTGACCTCGGCCGGAGTCCGCGCCGCCGCGCCCTCCGCGCGTGCCTGGCCCACCGGCTCCGGCAACGCCTTGCGGTCCACCTTGCCGTTGGGGGTGAGCGGCAGCGCCTCCAGCGGCACGAACGCCGAAGGGATCATGTAGTCGGGCAGCTTGCGCCGCAGATATTCGCGCCAGTCATGGTCGGAATCGGCGGCCAGGTAGGCGGCGATGCTCTTGTCCTCGTCCGAGCCGCGCACCACCACGGCCGCCTCGCGGACCGCCGGATGTGCCAGCAGGAGCGACTCGATCTCGCCCAGTTCGATCCGGTAGCCGCGGACCTTCACCTGCCCGTCCGCCCGGCCGAGGAACTCGATCGAGCCGTCGGCCCGCCGGCGGGCCAGGTCACCGGTCCGGTACAGCCGGCTGCCGTCCTGCCAGGTGACGAAGCGTTCGGCCGTCAGCTCGGGTTGGTGGAGGTAGTCCCGGGCCAGGCCCGCCCCGCCGATGTAGAGCTCGCCGACCACGCCGGTGGGAACCAGCTGCATCGCGGTGTCGAGCAGGTGGATCCGGGTGTTGGCGATCGGGTGGCCGATCGTGATCGGCCCGTCGGTGACGCGGGTGAGGGTGGACCAGATCGTGGTCTCGGTCGGCCCGTACATGTTCCACAGCTCGGCCACGCGCCCGCGCAGGCCGGTGGCCAGGTCGGCGGGCAGCGCCTCGCCGCCGCACAGCGCCTTCAGCCCCGGCTTGCCCTCCCAGCCCGCCGACAGCAGCAGCCGCCAGGTGGCCGGGGTGGCCTGCATGACCGTCGCGTCCTCCAGCAGGGCGGCCAGGCTCACCGGGTCGTAGGCCGCCTCGCGGCTCGCGATCAGCACCCGGGCGCCGACCGTGAGCGGCAGGAACAGCTCCAGCACCGAGATGTCGAACGCGGACGTCGTGACGGCCAGGAGCGTGTCCTGGCCGGTCAGGCCGGGCTCGCGGCTCATCGAGGTGAGGAAGTTGACGACCGAGGAGTGCTGGACGCGCACGCCCTTGGGCCGTCCGGTGGAACCCGAGGTGTAGAGGACGTAGCAGGGGTTCTGCCGGGTGGCCTGCCCGGGCAGCCGTTCCGGGCTCTCTTCCGGGAACCCCTCGTCGGTGAGGATCAGCTCGCCCTTGTAGCCGGTGTAGCGGCCGGCCAGCTCGCGCTCGGTGACCAGGACGCCGATGCCGGAGTGGTCCAAAATGTAGTCCTGGCGCTCCTGCGGGTACATCGGGTCGAGCGGCACGTACGCGCCACCCGCCTTCAGCACGCCGAGCAGGCTGACCAGCATCGTGGCCGACCGCTCCAGCGCGACGCCCACCAGCGTCTCGGGTCCCGTCCCCGCTGCCCGCAGGCGCCGGGCGACCCGGTTGGCCCGCTCGTCCAGCTCCCGGTACGTCAGCGAGTCGCCCTCGAAGGTGACGGCCACGGCGTCGGGCGTCCGGTCGGCCTGGGCCTCCACCAGCTCGTGGATGCACAGGTCGGGAACCTCGACGTCCTGGCAGGCCAGCTGCTCCTCCCGCTCCTCGCCGGTGAGGAGGTCCAGGCCGGACAGCGCGGTCCCGGGTGCCGCGGCGATCGCGGAGAGCAGGGTCTCATAGTGCCGCAGCAGCCGCCCGGCGGTGCCGGCGTCGTAGAGCGCGGTGTTGTACTCCAGCCGGCACAGCAGCTCGTCGCCCTGCTCGTAGACGTAGAGCACCAGGTCCACCTGGGCGGTGCCGGTCTCCACGGCCAGCTCCTCCACGGCCGGCCCGTTCATGTCCAGGTCGCTCTGGGGCAGGTTGAGCAGGTTGAACAGCACCTGGAAGAGCGGGTTGCGCGACAGGTCCCTGGGCGGGTTGAGCTCCTCCACCAGCTGCTCGAACGGCACGTCCTGATGCGCGTACGCGCCCAGGGCGTACTCGCGCACCTGCGCCAGGAGCTGCGTGTACGGCATCGAGCCGTCCATCGCGGCCCGCATGACGAGCGTGTTGATGAAGCAGCCCGCGATGCCCTCGAACTCGGGGCGGGTGCGCCCGGCCACCGGCGAGCCGACGCAGATGTCCTCCTGGCCGCTGTAGCGGTACAGCAGCGTGTGGAGCGCGGCCAGCAGCGTCATGTAGAGCGTGGCGCCGCGCTCCTGGCTCAGCTTCCGCAGCCCCCCGGCCAGCTCCGCGGGGAGCACGTGAGTGGCGACCGCCCCCTCGAAGGTCTGCATCGGCGGGCGCGGCCGGTCCGTGGGCAGGTCCAGGCTGTGCGGGATGCCGCGCAGCCGCTCCTTCCAGAAGCCGAGATCGGCGACCTGCTCCCGCTGCCAGCGCGCGTAGTCGCGGTACCTGACCGGCTGCTCGGGGAGCGTCTCGCCGTTGTACAGCGCGACCAGCTCGGTCCGCAGCAGGGTGATCGACCAGCCGTCCACGACGATGTGGTGGAAGCCGAGCGACAGGACGTGGTGATCCGGGGCGAGCCGCAGCAGCCGGGCCCGGAACAGCGGGCCGTGCGCCAGGTCGAACGGTTCGGCCGCGGCCTCGCTCAGCGCCCGTTCGGCGTCGTCGCAGTCCTCGACCGGCAGCGGCACCTCCCCTGCGGGCAGCACCACCTGCACCGGTTCGCCGTCCGGGGCTCGGAAGACGGTCCGCAGCGACTCGTGCCGCCGAACCAGCTCGCGCAGGGCGCCGTGCAGCCGCTCCACGTCCAGCTCGCCCCGCAGGTCCAGCCCCGTGGCCACGGCGTACGCGGCCGAGCCGTGCACCTGGTCGATGAACCACATGCGCCGCTGGATGAACGAGACGGGCGCGGGACCGGGATCCTCGACGACGGGGATCACCTCGCGGGCTCCCACCGAAGCGACGGCCGGGACCAGCGCGGGGGCGGGCGCCGCGGCGACGAGCGCCCGCTGGCCGGCCAGCGTCGGATGCTCGAAGATCGCCTCGATCGGCAGGCCGAGGCGGGAGGCGAGCTGGGTGGCCACGAGGGAGTCGCCGCCCAGGCCGAAGAAGTCGTCCTGCGGGCCGGCGGGCACGATGCCGAGCACGTCCTGCCAGGCGGCGGCGACCGCGTCGAGCTCCTGGACCGCCCGAGCCTGCGCCACCGGCTCCGCTGCCGTCAGCGGTGCCGAAGCCGCCGACGCGATCTCGAAGCGCCGGGCGCGCGGCCCGATCCAGTAGCGCCGCCGCTCGAACGGGTACGTGGGCAGCGGCACCCGCCTGCCCGGCGGGCCGAACGCCGTCCAGTCGATGCCGGCACCGCTCACCCACAGCCGTCCGATGCCGTCCAGCAGGGCGGACTGCCCGCTGTCCGGCTCGGTGAACGGGGCGACCGCCGCCTGGCCTCCCTGGCGGCGGACCAGGGTGGTCAGCGTACGGCCCGGCCCCGCCTCGATCACCGCGGCGTCGGCGGCCACCAGGGCGCCGGCGCAGTCGGCGAACCGCACGGTCTCCCGCAGGTGGCGCACCCAGTAGGCGGGGTCCTTGGTCTCGGCGCCGGACACCCAGCCGCCCGTGACGTTGGACAGGTACGGCAGGTCCGGCGCCCCCAGCTGCACCGAGGCGACCTCGGCGGCGAAGGCGTCGAGCACCGGATCCAGCATGGCGGAGTGGAAGGCGTGGGAGGTGCGCAGCGCGCGGCAGGCGACGCCCTGCCCCGCCAGCCGCCGCTCCAGCTCGGCGACGGCCTGCTCGGGGCCGGCCAGGACGCACAGCTCGGGGGCGTTGACCGCGGCCAGCGAGATGTCCTCGCCGAGCAGGTCGCCGACCTCGGACTCGGGCAGCGGCACGGCCAGCATCGAGCCGGGGGGCAGGCTCTGCACCAGGCGGCCGCGGGCGGCGACCAGGCGCAGCGCGTCCTCCAAGGTGAAGACCCCGGCCAGGCAGGCGGCGACGTACTCGCCGATGCTGTGCCCGGCCATCATCGCCGGGCGGACCCCGCGCTCGATCAGTGCGCGGGCGAGCGCGTACTCGGTGACGAAGAGCGCGGGCTGGGTGAGCCAGGTCTGGTCGAGATCGCCGGCCTCGCCGTACAGGACCTCGCGCAGGTCGAGGCCGAGGTGCGGCTCGAGGAGGCCGGAGCAGGCGTCGACGGTGGCGCGGAAGACGCTCTCCGATCGATACAGGCCCGCGCCCATCCCGCGGCGTTGCGCGCCCTGGCCGGGGAAGAGGAAGGCGATCTCGCGCGGGCGTGACTCGCCCGCGACGAGCTCGGCGTCCTGTGCCGACCGGTGGTCCTCGGCGACCAGGATGCCGCGGTGCCGCAGCTGGCGGCGGCCGTGCCGGAGGGTGGCGGCGACCTCGCCCAGGTCCGCGTCCGGATGCGCGGCCAGGTGGGCGCGCAGCCGCGTGGCCGTCTCCGTCAGCGCCGAGTCGCCGGCGGCCGACATGACGAGCAGGTGCGGGCCGGTCGCCGGCGGGGCGGCGGGCTGTTCGGGCGCCTCCTCCAGCACCACGTGGGCGTTGGTGCCGCCCATCCCGAACGCGCTGACGCCCGCCCTGCGCGGTCCCTGGCCCTGCGGCCATTCCGCGCCGGCGGTGGGCACGTAGAACGGGCTGAAGTCGATGCGCGGGTTGGGCGTCGCGAAGTTGACCGTGGGTGGCAGCGTACGGTGCTTGAGCGCCAGCACGGTCTTGATCAGCCCGGCCATCCCGGCGGCGGCGTCGGCATGGCCGATGTTGGACTTGACCGAGCCCAGCGCGATCGGCCGATCCCCGGTGAAGACCTGGGAGAGCGCCGCGACCTCGATGGGATCGCCGAGCGCGGTGCCCGTGCCGTGCGCCTCGACGTAGCCGATCGTGCCGGGGTCCACGCCGGCCGAGGCCAGCGCCGCGGTGATGACCTCGGCCTGCCCGTCCACGGCCGGCGCGGTGTAGCCGATCTTCCTGGTGCCGTCGTTGTTGACCGCGGAGCCGCGTACGACGGCGTGGATGGGATCGCCCGCGGCGAGGGCGTCTTCCAGCCGCTTCAGCACGACGATGCCCACGCCGCTGGCGCCGATCGTGCCCTGGGCCTCGGCGTCGAAGGGCCGGCAGTGGCCGTCCGGCGAGCCGATGCCGCCGCTCTGGTACAGGTAGCCGCGGCGGCTCCAGGCGTTGACCCGCACCGCCCCGGCCAGCGCGAGGTCGCAGTCGCCCGCGATCAGGCTCTGCCTGGCCAGGTGGAGCGCGACCAGCGAGGTGGAGCAGGCGCTGTTGACGCTGACGCTCGGCCCGCGCAGGTCGAGCTTGTACGAGGTCCTGGTCGGCAGGGAGTCCTTGTCGTTGCCGAGCATGACCTGGTACTCGCCCACGGCCCTGAGCACGTCGGGCGCGGCCAGCAGGTTCTCGATGTAGTAGCTGCTCATCGCCGAACCGGCGAAGACGCCGATGCGCCCCGGGTGGCGGGCGGGGTCGCAGCCCGCGTCCTCCAGCGCCTCCCAGGCGGTCTCCAGGAACAGGCGCTGCTGCGGGTCGAGGATCTCGGCCTCACGCGGCGTGAACTCGAACAGCGTGGCGTCGAACAGGTCGATGCCGTCCAGCACCGTCCCCGACCTGACGTAGGCGGGGTCCGCCAGCCGGTCGGGGTCCTCGCCGTCGGCGAGCAGCTCCTCGTCGGTGAAGTCCTGTACGGCTTCGACGCCGTCGCGGATCGCCGCCCAGAACTCCTCCGGCCCGGTGGCGCCGGGGAAGCGGCAGGCCATGCCGACGATGGCGAGCGCGCCGCCGGCGGGCGCGGTGCTCGCGACCGCCGCGGGCGCCGGCGCGTCAGGGCTCAGGTAGGCCGTCAGCGAGGCGATCGTCGGGAACCTGAACAGGTCGGTGACCGTCAGGCTGAACCGCTTGCGCAGCCGCTCGTGCACCTGCAGGACCAGCAGCGAGTGGCCGCCCACGTCGAAGAAGTTGTCGTCGGGGCCGAAGGCGTCGCTGCCCAGCGCTTCGCGCCAGGCCCGGGTGACGAGCTGGGAGATCTGGTGACGCGGCATCTCCCCGGGCGCCTCGTCCCCGGCCATGGCCGCCGAGAGTACTCGCCGGAGGTCTGCCACGAGATCGCGGATCGTCCCCGCGTGGAACAGGTCCGTGTTGTACTCCACGAGCCCGTCCAGGGTCTCGCGGACGCCCACGGTCAGATCGAACTTGGCCGTGTGCTCGGCGATCTCCACGGGGGTGACCGCCAGCCCGTCCAGCTCCAGCGCCGCGGTGGCCTCGGGCAGCATGTTGAACATCGTCTGGAACACCGGGCTGCGGTCCAGGCGGCGCTCCGGGTTGAGCTCCTCCACCAGCCGCTCGAAGGGCATCCCCTGGTGGTCGTGAGCGTCGAGCACCGCGTCCTTGACCCGCTCGACCACCTCGGCGAACGACGGGTCGCCCGACAGGTCGGCGCGGATGGCCAGGGTGTTGGTGAAGAACCCGATCAGGCCCTCGAACTCGACCCTGTCCCGGTTGGCGATGGGCGTTCCCACCACCAGGTCCCGCCGGCCCGAGCGCCGGGAGAGCACCACCAGATAGGCCGCGAACAGCACCATGTAGGGGGTGGCGCCCAGGCTCCGGCAGTACGCCTTGAACTCCTCGCGCGGCAGGTCGAGGGAGAAGGGCAGCTCGGCGCCCGCGTACGTCTGGACGGCCGGCCGGGGCAGGTCCGCCGGCAGCTCGCTGATCGGCGGCGCGCCCGCCAGCGTCTCCCGCCAGAAGTCCAGATCCCGGCCGTAGTCGTTCTCCCGCTGCCAGATCGCGTAGTCGGGGTACTGCCGGGACAACGCCGGCAGCTCCCGGCCGTCGTAGAGCGCGCCCAGCTCCCGGCGCAGCACGTCCAGCGACCAGGCGTCGGCGACGATGTGGTGGAGCGTGAGGTGCAGGACGTGCCGGTCCGCGCCTTCGCGCTCCAGGTGCGCGCGGATGAGCGGGCCGGTGGTCAGGTCCATCGGCGTGCCGTCGGCGGCGTCCGCCAGGTCGATCGCCAGCGAGCGGGCCACGATCTGGTACGGGCCGTCCTCGTCCATGGCGAACGTGGTGCGCAGGCTCTCGTGCCTGGCCACCAGGGCGTTCAACGCGCGGTGCAGCGCGTCGCGGTCGAGCGGGCCTTCGATGCGGAAGGCGAGCGGGATGAGGTAGTGCGCGGCGCCCGGGGCCATCCGGTCCAGGTACCAGGCGCGGAGCTGGGTGAAGGACATCGGCAGCCGGTCGGGCCTGAGCGGCGCGGCCTGCTGCTGCTTCTTCTTGCGTAACGCTTCCAGGAGCTGGCGCTGCTGGTCTGACAGGCTCATTCGTCACCTTCCATAGACCGCAGCAGGGCCTCGGCCTCGTCATCTGAATACGCGGCGACCATGAGATAGAGCTCGGCCGCCGCCTCCACGTCCGGCGACGTGAGCTGGGCGGCGAGCTCGGCGACGGTCGGGTGGGCGAAGAGCGTCCGCAGCGGCACCCGCACGTCCAGCGCCTCGTGCAACCGGGAGGCGATCCGGGTCGCGTTGAGCGAGTGGCCGCCCAGCTCGAAGAGGTTGTCGTGCCGCCCGACCGCCCCGCCCAGCACCTCCTGCCAGATGGCGGCGATGGTCTGCTCCACCGGGGTGAGCGGCGCCGCGACGGTCCGCACGCTCTGGCCGGGGTCCGGCAGGGCGTGCCGGTCCACCTTGCCCGAAGGGTTCACCGGCAGGGCGTCCAGCGCGACGAACGTGCTCGGCACCATGTACTCGGGCAGCCGTCCGGCCAGGTAGGGACGCAGCTCGGGGGTCCCGTCGGCGACCACGTAGGCCACCAGCCTGCCCTCCAGAGCCATGACGAACGCCTCCCGCACGGCCGGATGCCCGGCCAGCACCGCGGCGATCTCGCCGGGCTCGACCCGGTAACCGCGGATCTTGACCTGGTCGTCCGCGCGGCCCAGGAACTCGATCTCCCCGGCCTCGTTGCGGCGGGCCAGGTCCCCGGTCCGGTAGAGCCGGCGCCCGTCCCGCCAGGTGATGAAACGTTCGCGCGTCAGCTCGGGCTGGCCGTGGTAGCCCCTGGCCAGGCAGGCGCCGCCGAGGTGCAGCTCGCCGGGGACGCCGTCGGGCGCCTCGTGGCCCAGGCGGTTCAGGATCAGTGCCTGGACGCCGGTGACCGGCTTGCCGATGGGCGGCAGCCGGGGCCAGTCCGCCGGAGGGCCGGTGAGCGTATGGGCGATGTCGATGATCGCGCCCTCGGTCGGCCCGTACTGGTTGTGCAGCGTCATCCACGGCTTGACGAACCGCTCGAGCTGCGGGGTGACCTGGAGCTGCTCGCCCGCGGTGATCACCTCGCGCAGCGTGGCGGGCGGCTCGACCCCGGCGCCGGCCAGCGACTGCAGCGCCACGAAGGGGAGGAAGATCCGCTCCACGCGGGTCCGGGCGACGTGGTCGAGCAGGGCGGCCGGGTCGCGCCGGACCTCGTCGCTGACCATGATCAGGGTCCCGCCGTACGCCCAGGTGCTGAAGATCTCCTGCACCGAGACGTCGAAGCCGAGCGCGGTGAACTGCAGGCTCCGGTAGGCGCCGCTGTGCCAGGCCATGAGGTTGGCGACCGGGCGGTGCGGCATCGCCACGCCCTTGGGCTGTCCGGTCGAGCCCGAGGTGAACAGGATGTAGGCCAGGTCGTCCGGGGTGACGCCGCTGTCCGGCCGGTGTTCGGGCTGTCCGTCGAGGTCGGTGTCGACGTGCACGGGCCGCTCGTGCGGCAGGCCGCCGGCCAGCGCCCGGTGCGTCACCAGGACCGGGGTGTCGACGCGGCCGAGCACCTGGGTGAGGCGTCCCTCGGGGTAGGAGGGGTCGAGCGGCACGTACGCGCCGCCCGACTTCAGGATCCCCAGCAGGGCCACGGGCAGGTCGAGCGAGCGCCGTACGTGCAGGGCGACCGGCACCTCCGGGCCGACCCCGAGCCCGCGCAGCAGGTGGGCCAGCCTGTTGGCCCGCCGGTCGAGCTCGGCGTACGTGAGGGCGGCGCCCTCGAACTCGACGGCGACCGCGTCGGGCGTCCTGTCGGCCTGCTGCTCGAAGAGCCGGTGCAGGCACTGGTCGGGGCCCCGGCCGGGGGGCTCGTGCTCGCGGGCGAGCAGCGCGGCGAGCGGCGCCGCCGGGTCGGCCGCCACCTGCTCCAGGACGCGCACGTAGTGGCCCAGCAGCCGCTCCGCGGTGGCGCGCTCGAACAGGTCGGTGGCGAACTCCAGGCTCATCTCCCGCCCTTCGGCGTAGAGCACCAGGTCGGCCTTGGCGCCGCCGTTCTCGACCTCCTCGAGGATCCGGAAGGTCACCCCGTCGCCCCGCCTGGCGTCCGCCGGCTCCTGCATCGCGAACATCACGTCGAAGGGCGGCCGGCCGTCGGGGCACAGCTCTCGTACGATCTCCTCGAGCGGCACGTCCGAAGGCGTGGCCAGGACCGTCGCCCGCACCTGTGCGAGCAGCCGCTCGAAGGTCGGATCGCCGTCCAGACGGGTCCTGATCGGCAGCGTCTCCACGTAGAAGCCGATCATCGAGTCCGCGCCCGGCGTCTCCCTGCCGGAGAACGGCACGCCCGTCACGATGTCGTCCTGGCCGCTGTAGCGGTGCAGCAGCGCCTGGAAGGCCGCGAACAGCACCATGAACGGGCTGGCCTGGGTGCGCCTGCCCAGCGACTCCAGCTCGGCGAGCAGCCCGTCCGGCAGCGTGGCCCGGACCCGGCCGCCGCGCCGGGACAGCCCTGCCGATCCCTGGGCCGCCCCCGGGCCGTCCGCGGGCAGCCCCAGCCGTTCGGGCGGCGAGTCCAGGACCTTCCTCCAGTACGGCAGGCCGTCCAGGCTCTGCCCGCGCCGGTACGGCCAGGCCGCCGCAGGCAGGCTCTCCCCGGCGTAGAGCCGCGCCAGCTCGTCCAGGAAGACCCCGGCCGACCAGCCGTCGAACGCGATGTGGTGGACGGTCACCAGCAGCCGGTGCCGGTCGTCGCCGAGCCGGAGCAGCAGCGCCCGCAGCACGGGACCATCGCGCAGGTCGAAGGGGTCGCGCGCGTGGTGCAGCGCCAGGGCGTGCGCGCCACGCGGGGTGGCGTCCATGACCTTGATCCGTACGGGCGCCGCTTCGCCGATCACGGGCACCGGCTCGCCGTCGCGCTCTTCGTAGCGGGTGCGCAGGGGCGGATGCCTGCGCACGATCTCGTTGATCGCGTTCTCCAGGCGCCCGGTGTCGAGGGGGCCGTCCAGGGCGAACAGGATGGGCACGTTGTACTGCGAGCCCGGCGCGACCTGGTCGATGAACCAGAGGCGGCGCTGCGCGGGCGTGAGCCCGCCCTGGGCCGCGGTGACGGCCGTCGCCTCCGGCAGGTCGTCGATCGCGTGGGCGAGGGCGGCGAGCGTGAGATGTTCGAAGAGCATCCGGGGCTCGACCGGCTTGCCCAGCTTCTCGAAGGCGCGGGCGGCGATGCGCATCGCCAGCAGCGACTGGCCGCCCAGCGCCAGGAAGTCGTCGTCGGCGCCGATCGGCCCGGCGCCCAGGACGTCCTGCCAGATCTCGGCGAGCAGCGCCTCCGTGGGGGTGGCGGGCGGCGTGATCGAGCGGGGCGCGCGGACCGGGTCGGGCAGCGCGGCCCGGTCCACCTTGCCGTTGCCGGTCAGCGGGAGCTCGTCCAGGAAGACCCAGGCCGTGGGGATCATGTAGTCGGGCAGGAACCTGCGCAGGTGGGCGCGGGCCTCCTGCTCGGTCGCCGTGCCCACGACGTAGGCGACCAGCTCGTGGCCGCGGACGGCGGTGGTGGCGGCCCGTACCCGCTCGTGACGGCCGAGCACGGTCTCGACCTCGCCGAGCTCCACCCGGTTGCCGCGGATCTTGACCTGGTCGTCGAGGCGTCCCAGGAACTCGATCTCGCCGGCCCGGTTGCGGCGGGCCAGGTCGCCGGTGCGGTAGAGCAACTGCCCGTCGCGATCCCGGACGAATCGCTCGGCGGTGAGGTCGGACCGGTCGAGGTAGCCCAGGCCGACGCACACGCCGCCGAGGTGGATCTCGCCCTCGTCGACCGGCCGCATCTCCTCGTTCAGGAGGCGGACGGTGACGCCGGGCAGCGGCGAGCCGAGCGCGGGCGGGCGGCTCTGGCCGTCGTGGACGGGCACCTCGCCGGCGATGGCGTTGACGGCGCATTCCGCCGGGCCGTACAGGTTGATGAGGCGGAAGGGCAGCCCGGGCCTCGGGTAGGTGGTGAGGCGATCACCGCCGGTGCTCAGCGTCGCGAGCTCGGTCTCCTCCGGCCAGGACAGGCCGAGCAGGCCCTCCGCGATGGGAGTGGGCGCGTAGCAGGTGGTCAGCTCCTGATCCACGATCCAGTCGCGGAGCGCGGGCAGCGAGAGCCGGATCTCCTCGGTGGGGATGACCATCGTGGTGCCCGCGGTCAGGCACATCCAGATCTCCCAGACCGACGGGTCGAAGTTGGGGCTGGTGAGCAGCGAGGCACGGCCACCGAGGCCGAAGGTCTCGTGGGACCACCCGATCAGGTTGGTCAGCGCGCGGTGGGGGACGAGCACGCCCTTGGGTGTCCCCGTCGAGCCGGAGGTGTGGACGACGTAGGCGAGGTCGTCGGGCTCGACGTCGGGCGGGGGTGAGGCGTCCGCCTCGGCGGGGGTGTCGATCACCGGGATGCCGTCGGGGACCAGCGATCTCCACTCCGGCGCCGTGATCACGGCCGCGGCTCCCGCCAGCATGGCGTGGATCCGCTCCACGGGCGTGGCCGGGTCGATCGGCGCGAAGGCGACGCCCGCCTTCATCGCGCCGAGCTGCCCCGCGACCAGCCGGATGGAACGGCCGGCGAGCACGGCGACCCACCGCTGTCCGGTCATCGTGAGATGACGCAGCTGGTCGGCGATGCCGTTGGCCAGGCGATCTAACTGCCGGTAAGTGAGGTGTTCTTGCCCGGCCGAAACAGCGACCCTTTCGGGGGCCGCGTACAACTGCTCCTGGTAAAGGTGCAGAACAGATGCCAAGGGTGGTGCATCTGACGTCATTGTCACGCCTGCCGATTGTTGAGTTTTTTAGGACCCTTTGGGGGTGGGCCGCCGAACAGAATGACCTTGTCATCAGATCTCTGTCAACCATCTGGTGATCATGCGATCCAGCGGCGGCGGCGCTCGACCGGCAGGTGGCGTCTTCGATGCGCCTGGACACTCCTATACTTGCGCATCCGAGCAACGTTAGGACTCCTCATGCAGGATCTCGGATGGGCAGAAATCCTCATCATCGCCCTGGTCTTCGTGCTGCTCTTCGGCGCGAAGAAGCTCCCGGAGACGGCCCGCGCCGTCGGCCGGTCCCTGCGGATCTTCAAGGCCGAGGCCGGCAAGCTCCACGACGACGAACCGGCCGAGCCGCCGCCCTCCGGCCCGACGCTGGAGGAGCAGGCGCGGCGGCTGGAGGAGCAGGCGGCCAGGCTGCGCGCGGGTATTCGGGAGGACGGGCAGGCCAAGCCGTGACGCCCTAGACTGGGCGGCTATGTCCGGAGGAGGAGTGACGGTGGCGATGGGGGAGGTCGGCGACCCGCCCGCCGACGTGCTGGCCGAAGCCGCGGCCGCTTTCGGGTTGCTGTCGTCGCCTCCGCGGCTGCACATCGTCTGGGCGCTGGCACAGGGCGAGTGCGACGTGACCGGGCTGGCCGAGCGGGTGGGCGGCGCGCTTCCCGCGGTCAGCCAGCACCTGGCCAAGCTGAAGCTGGCCGGACTGGTGCGGTCGAGGCGCGAGGGGCGCCGGGTGGTCTACCTGATCGACGATCAGGACATCGTCGCCACGGTCCAGGTGCTGGTCGGGCGCCTTGCCGAGCGGGCGGGCCGCCCGGGGGGACAGGCCCGTGGTCTGGGCGCCTGAGGCGCCGAGCACGCCGTCCCGGCCGGCCGGGGACGAGGTCGCGGGCCTGAGCAGGCTGCAGGTGCTGCGGCTGCTGGACAGCGGGCCGCGCGGCCTGGTGGAGGCGGAGGCCGAGTCCCGGCTGCTCCGCCACGGTGAGAACGTCCTTCCCGGTCGTCGTCCCGTGTCCTGGCCGCGCCGGCTGGCGCGCAGCCTGCGGGACCCGTTCACGATGGTGCTGCTCGCGCTGGGGGTGGTGTCGGCCCTGATCGCGTCCTGGGGCACGGCGGGCGTCATCGTGCTCCTGGTCGTGGCCAGTTGCGTGCTCCGCTCCAACGGTGAATACCGGGCCGACCGCTCGACCGCGGCGCTGCGGGAGCTGGTGGCCACCACGGCCACGGTCCGGCGGCGTGCGTCGGAGGACGCCGAGCCGTGGGAGCGGGAGATCCCGGTCGATCAGCTCGTACCGGGCGATGTGATCAAGCTGGGGCCGGGCGACCTGGTGCCGGCCGACGTCCGGCTGCTGCGTGCCAGGGGGCTGACGGTGCACCAGGCGCCGCTGACCGGGGAGTCGGCCCCGGTCCCCAAGCGGGCGCTCGACCTGCCCGAGGGTGACGACCACCTGTGCCGGCAGGGCAGCAGCGTCGTCTCGGGGAGCGCGCTGGCGGTGGTGGCGGCCACCGGCGCGGACACGATGCTCGCGGGCTCCTCCGCCGCGCCGGCGCGCAGGTTGTCGGCGTTCGACCGTTCGGTGAACGGCATCTCCTGGACGCTGGTCCGGCTCATGGTGATCATCCCGCCGGTGGCGCTGGTGGCCAACGCGGTCCTGCGCGGCCGGGGGCTGGAGGCGCTGCCGTTCGCGGTGGCGGTGGCCGTCGGGCTCACGCCCGAGATGCTGCCCGTCGTCGTGACCACCGCCCTGGCCAGGGGATCGGCGTTGCTGGCGCGCAGCGGCGTGATCGTCAAGCGGCTGGCCGCGCTGCACGACGTGGGCGCGATCGACGTGCTGTGCATGGACAAGACCGGCACGCTCACCCGGGACCGTCCCGTGCTCCGGGACTCCATCGGCCCGGACGGCGGTCCGGATCCCGAAGTGCTGCGCTGGGCCGCGATCAACAGCTTCTGGACGCTGCACCTGGCCGACCCGCCGGTGCCCGACGCCCTGGACGAGGCGATCCTGCTCGGCGCGCCCGACCATGGGGACGTCGAGGGCGTGGATGCCTCGCCGTTCGATCCGGTGAGCCGCGTCTCGTGCGCGCTCGTGCACGACGGCGGCGCGCACCGCGTCGTGGTCAAGGGCGCCGTGGAGCCGGTGCTGGAACGTTGCACGCTCAGCCCGCCGGATCGCCTGCGGGCCGTCCGCCTGGCCGACCGGCTGGCCGAGGAAGGGCTGCGGGTGCTCGCGGTCGCTGTGGCCGACCGCCCTGCCGACCGCCCTGCCGTCCACCGACTGGGCGAGGAGCGCGGGCTCTCCTTCGCCGGTTTCGTCACGCTGGCCGACGAGCCGTCGCCGGAGGCGCCCGGGGCCCTCGCGGCGCTCTCCCGCCGCGGGATCACTCCCAAGGTGCTGACCGGCGACCATCCGGCGACCGCCGCCCGCACCTGCCGGGACCTGGGCCTGAGCGTGGGCGCGGTGGTCAACGCGGGCGAGCTGGCGGACCTGTCCGACGCCGAGCTGGCCGAGGCCGTCGGCCGGGCGACGGTGGTCGCCCGCTGCACCCCGGAGCAGAAGGCACGGGTCGTACGCGCGCTGCGCGCCTCCGGCCACACGGTCGGCTTCCTCGGCGACGGCGTCAACGACCTGGCCGCCATGCGCGCCGCGGACGTCGGCATCTGCCCGAGGGGCGCGGTGGACGTCACCCGGGAGGCGGCCGACGTCGTGCTGGCGGCCAAGGATCTCGCCGCGGTCGATCACGCGGTCGCCGCCGGGCGGCGCAGCACCGGCAACATCGTCACCTACCTGCGCATCGCGCTGTCGTCCAACGTCGGGAACGTGATCGCGATGCTCGCGGCCGGGCTGGCGCTGCCGTTCCTGCCGATGCTGCCCGTCCAGGTGCTGGTGCAGAACCTGTGCTTCGACGCCGCGCAGCTCGCCCTCGCCTTCGACCGGGCCGACCCCGCCGTCCTGCGCCGCCCGCTCCGGCTCCGGCCGCGTGCGATCCTGCCCTTCGTCGTCGGGTTCGGGGCCCTGAACGCCGTGGCGGACCTCGTCACGTTCGCCGTCCTGACCTGGGTGCTCGGCGTGGAGGGGGCGCCGGCCTTCCACACCGGCTGGTTCATCGAGAACATGCTCACCCAGGCCGTCATCATGCTGCTGCTGCGCCCCATCAGCGGGGTGTCGCGCCCGCTCGGGCTGGCCACGGGCGCGCTCGCCGCGGTCGGCCTGCTGTTGCCGCTCTCGCCGCTGGCGGGCGCGTTCGGGCTGGTCGCGGTGCCTGCCACGAGCTACCTGTGGCTGCTGGCGGTGGTCGGCCTGTACGGCGGCACGTTGCTGGCCATCACCCGCCGGAGATTCCTGGGCAGAGGCCGCATAACGCCATAGACGCCACACTTGTTTTATAGTTGCGCAATACAGCAAGTGTCATGCGTCTGGAGGAACCCCTTTCGTGGATGGTTATTGGGTGCAACTCGCCCTGGTCGCGGTCCTCATCGTGATCAACGCGGTGTTCGCGGGAAGCGAGCTCGCGCTGGTCTCCCTGCGGGAGGGCCAGCTGCGCCGCCTGGAGCAGCACAGCAGCGGAGGACGGGTGCTGGCCAAGCTGGCCCGCGACCCGAACCAGTTCCTGGCGACCATCCAGATCGGCATCACCCTGGCCGGATTCCTCGCCTCGGCCACCGCGGCGGTGACCCTGTCCGAACCCCTGGTGCCGCTGCTGTCCTTCCTCGGCGGCGCGGCCGGTCCGGTGGCGATCATCCTCGTCACCCTGGTGCTGACGTTCCTCACCCTGGTGTTCGGCGAGCTGGCGCCCAAGCGGGTGGCGATGCAGCGCGCGGAGACCTGGGCGCTGCTGGTCGCCCGTCCGCTGAGCGTGCTGGGGAGCATGTCGCGGCCGGTCATCTGGGCGCTGGGCAAGTCCACCGACCTGACGGTCCGGTTGATGGGCGGGGACCCCGACCTGCACCGGGAGGAGATGAGCCCGGAGGAGATCCGCGATCTGGTCAGCGTCCACCGCGGCTTCACCCCGGAGCAGCGGCTGATCATCTCCGGCGCCGTCGAGATCACCGAACGGGTGCTGCGCGAGGTCCTGGTGCCCCCGCGCCAGGTGTTCACGATCGAGGCCGGCACCCCGCTCCGGCAGGCCGCGGCCGAACTGGCGGCCTCCGGGCACTCGCGCGCGCCGGTCGTCCGCGGGCGCAACCTGGACGACACCCTCGGCATCGCCAACCTGCGCGACCTGCTCACCCAGGACGCCGAGGCCGCAGCCGACGTCGCCCGGCCCGCCCTGGTCCTCCCCGAGAGCCTGCACGTCTCCGACGCGCTGCGCCGCTTCAAGGCCGAACGCCAGCAGTTCGCCCTCGTCGTCGACGAACGCGGCGCCGTGGACGGCATCGTCACCCTGGAGGACCTCCTGGAAGAGGTGGTCGGCGAGATCTACGACGAGACCGACAGCGACCTGGAGACCGTCCAGCGCGGCGACGACGGGACGCTGACGATGCCCGGCGGCTTCCCGGTGCACGACCTGCCGGACGTGGACGTGCACCTGGAGGGGCAGCCGGAGGGCGACTACACCACCGTCGCGGGTCTGGTCCTGGCCGAGCTCGGACGGGTGCCGACCGCGCCGGGCGAGTCGGTGACCGTGGCCGGCTGGCGCATCGAGGTCCTCGGGGTCGAACGCCACGCGATCACGCAGGTCCGCCTGCATCCGGTCGCCGTACCCGACGCCGCGGAACAGGACGCGTAGACCGGAGCGGCGGATCCGGCCGTCACCGAGCCGGCCTGTTGGCCGCGCGGGACCGGCCGCCCCAGCCGGACCGCCTCCTCGGCCCAGCGCACCCGCGCCGGGCCGAGGAGCCCTCCGCTACCAGTCGCCCCGGTAGAGCTGGCCGCGGACCGCGCCGCCGGGGAATTTGGCGTTGTGCAGGTTGGCGTACCAGTTCTTGGGGTTCTTCCAGATGCGGCGGGCGGTGGCGGTGTCGGTCTTGGAGCTGCCGGCGAGGCCGTTGACGCTGGGTGGCAGGCCGTCCTTGGCCTCGAAGAAGGGGACGACGACGGGGCCGTTCTTGCCCTTGGGGGCGCGGTGGACGTGGGCGGCGGTGGGGGTGTCGACGTGTTTCCAGGTGGCGGCGAACCAGACGCGGTCGCCTTCGGGCTGGACGAGCCAGGCGGCGCGGCCGTTGTGGTCGCCGACCTTGGTGCCGGGGGCGGGGATCTCCTGCTTGCCGTCGGCGCGGGTGGTCAGGGTGCGGCCGAAGCCGTGGGCCAGGATGCTCTCCAGGGCGACGGGGCGGATGCGCTGGAGCTGGGCCCGTACGGCGCCGCCGGCGAAGTCGGCGTTGTGGAGGTTGGCGTACCAGCCCTGGGGGTTGTTGAGGATGCGGCCGAGGAGGTTGAGGTCCTTGACGATGACGGTGCCCTTGATGGCGTGGAGCTGGGCCGGCAGGGCGGTGGTGATGAAGGGGATCTTGACCTCGCCGTTCTGGCCGGCGTTGCCCTTGTGGATGTGGAAGCCGCTGGGGGCGTTGACGTTGCTCCAGCGGACGGCGTAGTCGACGCGGTTTCCGTGGATGCGGAAGACCGCGAGGGCGCCGCCGTCGTCATCGCCGACCTTGGTGCCGGGTGCGGGCACTTCGTTCTTGCCGGCGAGGCTGGCGGCCAGGTAGACGGGAGTGCTGGTCTGCGCGGCGGCCGGTGGCACGGGAGCGGCGACCAGTGCGGTGGTGATAGCCAGGCCAGGAAGAGCGAGGGTGCGCTTGTTCATGAATCGGCCCTTGGTTAGGTGATTGCTTACTCCTGGGAGGTACGGGCCGATTCATGAACTTGGTTCAACGGTTCTGCGTCACCATGTGACGGGCAGCTCGTGCATCCCGTAGACGCTGGCCTCGTCCTTGAACGAGAGCTGCTCGGCGGGCACGGCCAGCCGCAGGCCGGGGATCCGCCTGAACAGCGAGTCGAAGACGATCTCCAGCTCCACGCGGGCGAGGTTCTGGCCCAGGCACTGGTGCGGGCCGTAACCGAAGGCCAGGTGGCTGCGGGCGTCGCGCTCGATGTCGAACGCGTCGGGGTCCGCGAACGCCTCCGGATCGCGGTTGCCGGCGTTGGCCAGCGTGAGCACGCCCGCCCCTGCGGGGATGACCGCGCCGCCGAGCTCCACGTCCTCGGTGGCCACCCGCATGATCGCGAACTCGGCGATGGTGAAGTGCCGCAGCAGCTCCTCGACCGCGCCCGGCGTCTTGCTCGGGTCCTCGCGCAGCGCGGCGAGCGTGTCGGGGTGGCGCAGCAGCATGTACGTGCCCAGCGAGATCATGTTGGCCGTGGTCTCGTGCCCGGCGATGAGCAGCAGGAACGCCAGGCTGAGCAGCGCGCCGTGGTCCACCTCGCCGCTCTCGCGCTGCTTGACCACCTGGCGGCCGAGCAGGTCGTCGGTCGGGTCCTCCTCCTTGGCCCTGATCAGCTTGTCCAGGTAGACGGCCAGCTCGAAGGAGGCGTGGTGGCGCTCCTGCGGCGTGGCGGCGCGGTTGAGCAGCTGCGCCGAGTGCGTCTGGAAGAAGTCGTGCTCCTCGTACGGCACGCCGAGCAGCTCGCAGATCACCAGCGAGGGCACCGGCAGGGCGAACGCCCGCACCAGGTCGACCGGGCGGGGACCGTCCAGCATGGCGTCGAGGTGCTCGTCCACGATCTGCTGGATGCGCGGCCGCAGGGCCGCGATGCGCCTGAGGGTGAACTCCCCGATCACGGCGCGTCGCGCCGGACCGTGCTCGGGCGGGTCCATCTCCAGCATCATCTTGGGCAGCGGCGAGTCGCCGGGCGCCATCTCGCCGCTCAGCCTGGGGGCGTTGGGATGGCGGCGGTCGGCACTGAAACGCGGGTCGCTCAGGACCGTACGGATGTCCTCATAGCGGGCGGCGACCCAGGCGCTCGAACCGCCCGGCAGCGCGACCTCGGTGACCGGCTGCTCACGCAGGAGGCGAAGGTGCTGCTCGGGCGGTGCGTACGGGCAGGTGCGGGTGATCTGGAGCGTCTCAGCGGAGTCAGCGGTCACGGTTGTCCCCAATCAGCGTGCCATTCCCAAATTTCCCTACATCTGTAGGCTAACCTACAGATGTAGGGCACAGTACACTGAGGCGTGGCCCTCACCAGAGACAGAAAGAGCGACCTGAGCGACCCGCGGGTGCGCCGCACGCAAGCGGCCCTGCAACGCACGCTGATCGACCTCGTCCAGGACGGCGACCTGTCCAGGATCAGCGTCGCCGATGTCGCCGAACGCGCCGGAGTGAGCCGCTCCACGTTCTACGACCACTACCGTGACGTGCACGAACTGGCCGAGGCGGCGTGCACCACGATGATCGACGACCTGATCGAGGCCATCCCCGACCCCGGTGTCCGGGACGTCCCGGAGGACGCCCCCGACACGCTGCTGACCTTCTTCGCCCACCTCGACGAGCACGCCGGCCTCTACCGCAGCGTGCTCGGGCCCCAGGGCAGCGCGCGCGTCATCGACCACGTGCGCCGCCACGCCACCGTCGCGGCCTACGTCGGCGCGCGCCGCAAGGCCACCGGGGACGACACCCCGACCGACTTCACGGCCCGGACCCCGCATGACGTGCCCGCCGCGTTCACGGCGGGCGCGCTCATCGGCGTCGCCACCGACTGGCTCCAGCACGGCTGCCCGTGCTCACCCGCCGAGATGGCGGACCTGACCCGCCCGCTGCTGATGGCCGTCTACCGAGGGGACGACCACCCCCAGGCCTAGGGAGCGGTCAGCCGGCGGACACCGAGAAGCTGTTGGTGACGAAGTCCATCCCTCCGCTGGAGGAGGTGATCTCGTAGCCGAACTGCACGTTGCCGAGCGTCACGTCACCCATCCAGCCGTTGGTGCGCAGCCAGTTGAGCACCGCCTTGACGTCCACGGTGCCGGAGTTGGTGTTGCCGGTCCTGACGAACGAGAAGACCTGGTTGGCGCCGTTGCTGCCGCGGTAGACGTCCCAGCTGTGGCCGCCCACCGTGGCGCCGGTCTGGCGGGAGCCGATCGGGCCGACGGCGCCGTGCTTGTTCATCCAGAGCATGATCTCGTACGCGTTGGCCGAGTCCCAGATGTCGTACGCCGTCGTGTACGAGCCGCCGTTCGGCACGGTGACGTTGAAGCTGCTGGTGGCGCTGCCGAGGGCGCTGATGCGTTTGCCGACGTACCTGGTGGCGTTCGGGTACGACTTCACCCCGCCGGTGTTGGGGTGGTTGGCCCACACGCCCCAGTTGCTGTAGGAGTTCGCCCAGATGGTCTGCGGGCCGGCGCCGCTGCCCCAGATGTTGTTGTAGAGCGTGTAGCCGCCGTTGGACCAGGTGCCCCATCGGTCGGTGGAGGACCAGGTGGCGGCCAGCGCGGGCGGGGCGAAGAGGACGGCGACCATCGCCAGTACGCAAACGGGGATGGCGGAACGCACGATCTTGCGCATGCTGGATCCCTTCTACCTGCCATTGTTAGTTTGGCTAACATCCAAACTAAATGACACTTTGCGCCTGTTGACTCGGCCAGTCAACCCCGGGTGAAACTTTCGCCGACCGTCGAGGAGCACGGGTGGAGCGGGGCGCTCATCGGCGCCGGCTGGGGGCGGCCCGACACCTTCACGGTCGCCGCCGCGCTGGCCGCGCGGACGACGACGTTCCAG
>NZ_JBSGFQ010000146.1:0-27354 GCF_053603495.1 Nonomuraea sp. NPDC004186
CCACGACGAACCTGCTCCTGGTCACGTCCCAGAACGCCAGCTCCGGCACCGGCAGCGCAGGCCGACGGAGTCGCGTTCCGGTGGGCCGACCGGGCCCGCGACGAGGAGGGTTTCCTGCTGGAGGACCGGCCCGCCGGCCGGCCCGACTACCGCGTGACCGCCGTGCTGGCGCCGGACGTCAACGCGTTCGGCCTGGTGACCCTGCCCGAGGAGCGGCACGCGTCGTACCGGGTGCGCGCCTTCCGCTACGGCCCGCCGTCGAACGTCGTCAGGCTGACGACCGGCGACGACCTCCCATCCCCCACCACCGGAGAAGACTGAGCTCACCATGAACAAGCTGTCCGCGGCCGGAGCGCTCGCGCTGGCCGTCACGTTGGCGCTGAGCGCCTGTTCGAGCGGTACGCCGAGCACATCCGCCGCACCCTCCACCGCGTCCTCCGCCGGGGGCAAGCAGAAGGTCACCTTCCTCGTCTTCCCGTCGCCGAACCTGCCGGAGTCGTACTGGAAGGCCCAGGTCGCGCTGGTGACCAAGGCCAACCCCGACCTCGACGTGGAGCTCGTCGCCGCGCCGTCGGAGTCGGAGCGCAACGACTACGCCAAGCAGCTCGCCGCCTCGGGCCAGCTGCCGGACGTGCAGATCGGCATGCAGGACCTGATCGCGCTGGAGCCGAACCTGGCGGCCTGGACCGAGCAGGAGCTCAAGGACTTCATCTGCCCGACCTGCGGGGCGGTCAACGGCAAGGTGCTGCAGCTGCCGGCCAACACCCAGACGATCCCGAACGTCTACTACAGCAAGAAGCTGTTCAAGAAGGCCGGGATCGAGGCGCCGCCGAAGACGTACGCCGAGCTGCTCGCCGACGCCGGCAAGCTCCAGGCCGCCGGGATCACGCCGTTCGTGAGCGGCGGGGTGTTCGTCACCTCCCAGCCGTGGACCGCCATCCTGGCCACCGACCTGTACGCCAGGACGCCCGACTGGATCGCCAAGCGGCGCGCAGGGCAGGTCACCTTCGCCGGTGACCCGGCCATGAAGGCGGCCACGCAGAAGTTCGCCGACCTGGCCGCCAAGGGCTACATCGACAAGCGGCAGATCGGCCAGGACTACCCGAAGACGCAGGAGGCGTTCCTGGGCGGCAAGGGCGCGATGTACCCGATGGGGAGCTGGTTCGCCGCCGCGGCCGACCAGTCGGAGACGAAGGACGACATCGGCGTGTTCGCCTGGCCGAGCGACGACGGGAGCCTGCATCTCCCGGCGTTCACCGGCGGCGGCCTGTCCGTCAGCGCCACGGCCAAGAACATGGCCGCGGCCAAGAAGTTCGCGCTGGCCTTCCAGCTCACCAAGGAGAACCTGGACGCCTCGGTCAAGGCCGACGCGCTCTTCCCCGCCGTCAAGGGCTACACGCCGCCGTCCACCACCGGCCCGGTCTTCAAGGCCGTGTACGACCTGTGGCAGCAGGCGCTCCGGCAGAACGCGACCGTCCCGGCGTTCAGCTGGGAGGCGGGCGACGCGGCGATGCTGCCCGGCATGCAGGGCAAGTTCTGGTCGACCGCGCAGGACCTGGTCAGCGGCAAGAAGACGACGGACCAGGCGCTGGCTTTCCTCGACACCGAATGGGAGAAGAGCGGCTGATGGCCGTCAGCACCACCCATCGCAGGCCCGGCACGCTCACCCGCCCAGGGAGCAGGCGGCCGGCGTGGCCGGGCCTGTGGCACTTCCTGACGTTCGCGGCGCCGGGCACGCTCGTCTACACGTGCCTGGTCCTGCTGCCGATCGCGATGAGCGTCGGCTACAGCCTCACCAACCAGGCGCTCCTCAGGCCGAACACGCAGTTCGTGGGCCTGCGCAACTACGCGCTGCTCCTGCGGGACGAGACGTTCCTGAACTCGCTGCGGGTCACCACGATCCTGACGCTGATCGTGGTCATCGTCCCGAACGTGCTCGGCGTGGCCGTCGCCGTCGTCCTCGACCGGCGCGGCTGGCTCTACAACGCGCTGCGCAGCGTCTTCTTCACGCCGATGGTGATCAGCTCGGTGGTCATCAGCGTGATCTGGACGCGCGTGCTCGCCGACGACGGGCCGGTCAACCAGGGGCTGCGGGCCCTCGGCGTGGCCGAGCCGCCGGGCTGGCTGTCCGACCCGGACATCGCGCTGTACTCGCTGGCGTCCATCGTCTGCTGGCAGATGCTCGGCTTCTGCGTGGTCGTCTACCTGGCCGGGCTGCAGGGCGTGCCGCAGGAGCTGGCCGAGGCGGCCGCGATCGACGGGGCCGGCCCGCTGCGCCGCTTCTGGAAGGTGACCTGGCCGCTGCTGGCGCCCGCGCTGACCATCAACACCGTCGTGTTGCTGATCTCGGCGTTCAAGATCTTCGACCACGTGAAGGTCATCACGAACGGCGGCCCGGGCACGGGCACGACGGCCAGCGTGGCGTTCGTCGTCCTCCAGGAGGGGTTCGTGGAGAACCGCACCGGTTACGCCTCCGCCGAGGCGGTCGTCATGCTCGTCGTCATCGCCGCCCTGTCGGTGGTCACGCTGCGGATCCTGCAGCGCAGGGAGGTGCAGCTATGACCGGTTCGCGGCTGCCGTGGGTGCGCCCGCTGGTGGCGCTGGTCATCGGCGCGGTCTTCTTCATCCCCCTCTACATCGCGCTGATCAACGTCTTCAAGGCGAGCGGCCAGGTCTCCCGCGACACGATGTCGTTGCCCGATCCGTTCACCCTGGACAACCTCACCCGCGTGCTGACCGACCCCGACAGCCTCTTCTGGTCGTCGCTGCGCACCAGCGTCGTGGTCACGTCGCTGTCGATCGTCATCCTGACGCTGCTGTCGGCCATGCTGGGCCACTACCTGGCGCGGCACACCCAGTGGTGGTCGCGCGCGGTCATGGTGCTGCTGCTGTGCGGGCTGATGATCCCGCCGCAGGTCATCCTCATCCCGGTCACGCAGGTGCTGAAGTCGCTCGGGCTGATGTCCACGCTCCAGGGGCTCATCCTGTTCAACGTCGGCTACTACGTGCCGTTCGGGGTGTTCGTCTTCTCCGGGTTCATGAAGGGCATCCCGCGCGAGCTGGAGGAGGCGGCCGCGATCGACGGGGCGACGCGCTGGCAGACGTTCTGGCGCGTCGTCTTCCCCCTCCTGCGGCCGGCCACCGCGAGCGTGCTGATCTTCCTCGGGGTGTGGATCTGGAACGACTTCCTCAACCCGCTGATCATTTACGGCCCCCGCGAGGGCACCACGATCATGACGGGCGTGTACAAGTCGCTCGGCCAGTACGCGGCGGACTTCGGCGGCATGTTCGCGCTGATGTTCCTGGCCACGCTGCCGATCCTGGTCTTCTACCTGTTGCTGCAGAAGCAGTTCGTCAAGGGCCTCACGGGCGGCGCGACGAAGGGGTGACGGTCTCCTCCAGGCGGATGCCCGGGGGCAGGCCCTTGACCGTGGCGGTGCCGTCGTGGTCCACCCGTACCTCGACCTCGGCGTCCGCCACGCGCAGCCCGGCGGTCAGCGCGCCCAGGGGCGCGCCGGACAGCGGGCGCAGCTCCACCCGGCCCGCCGGCACGTCGGGGTAGAGCCCGGTGGCCGTGTGGGCGATGACGACCGCGGCGGCGGCCGACCACGCCTGGGGGCGGCAGGAGGCCGGGTAGGCCACCGGACGGCCCACCCGGTCCCGGGCGTCGCCCGCGAACAGCTCCGGCAGCCGGTAGCCGAACGACTCGGCCGCCTCCAGCAGGCCTTCGGCCAGGGTGGTGGCCTGCTCGTCGAAGCCCTCCCTGGCCAGACCGGCGATGACGATGGCCGTGTCGTGCGGCCAGACGGATCCGCAGTGGTACGACAGCGGGCTGAACCCGCCCTCCTCCGACGACATCGTCCGCAGCCCGAACGCCTCCGCCATGCCGGGCGAGGCCAGCAGGCCGGCGACCCGGGCCGACTCCTCG
The DNA here is from genome assembly GCF_053603495.1 of Nonomuraea sp. NPDC004186. Lineage (NCBI taxonomy): Bacteria > Bacillati > Actinomycetota > Actinomycetes > Streptosporangiales > Streptosporangiaceae > Nonomuraea > Nonomuraea sp. NPDC004186. The sequence continues at coordinate 3,929 of NZ_JBSGFQ010000146.1, forward strand.
CGCAAGAGCAGGCCGGTGCCGAGCAGGTGGCCGATGTTGCTGGTCAGGGAGTTCACGGGGCGCTTGTCGCGGTCGAGGGCGAGCGCCGGGAAGGGGCCCTGGGGCCCGTCGACCCAGAAGGCGGCGCGGAAGCGCTCGGCCAGCGCCCCGGCGTAGTCTCGCCATCGGCCGGCTCCCGGGAGGTCGAAGGCGTCCAGGAGGGCGGCCCCGTGCAGGGCGGCCTGGTGGGCGTAGCCCTGCACCTCCGCCAGCGCGATCGGCGGTTCGGCCTGGCGGCCGTCGTGGAAGCGCACCGAGTCGCCCGAGTCCTTCCAGCCCTGGTTGGCCAGGCCGCGCCCGCTGGAGTCGATGTACTCGAGGAACCCGTCCCCGTCGGGGTCGGCGTGGTCGGCGAGCCAGCCCAGCGCGGCCTGGAGATTCGGCAGCAGCGCCCGCACCTCGGAGTCCGGCAGGCCCCAGCGCCACGCGTCGTGCAGCAGGCTGATCCAGAGCGGGGTGGCGTCGATGGTGCCGTAGTAGGCGGCGGGCAGCCGCCCGCCCTTGTCGTCCAGGTCGAAGGCGTCCCGGCGCAGCTCGTGCATGACCTTGCCCGGGGCCTCGCCGGAGCCCGGGTCGAGGCGCCGGCCCTGGCGGCGGGCCAGGACGCGCAGGGTGCCCGCGGCCAGCCGGGTGCCGAGCGGGAGCAGCATGCGCGCCGCCCAGATGCTGTCCCTGCCGAAGAGGGTCAGGAACCAGGGCGCGCCGGCCGCGAGGAAGGTGTCACCGGGCTCGCCGGGCTCGGCCAGCCGCAGCGACCGCAGGTCTTCGAGCGACTGGTCCAGCAGCCGGGTGACGCGCCGGTCGGCGGCGGTGACGTGCGGCGGGGTCCATTCGAGGGTCGCGGCGGGGGGCACGACGACCGCGGCGGGGTCCTCGACGGCGAGCTCCCAGCGCAGGGTGGCCCGGCCGCGGGGCGGCAGGCTCACCTCCCACAGCAGGCAGGCCCCGTCGCCCGCCGTCGCGTGGGCGCCGTGGCCGGTGACGGTGACGCGGGCGCTGTCGGCGTGCCCGGTCAGGCGTCCGTCCCCGGCCGCGCCCGCCGGTACGGGGGTGCCGGAGCGCCCCGACTTGACCGCCTCGACGGCCGCGAAGTCGCAGGCCAGCTCGACGGTGACGGTGGCCGTGACCGGCGACGACGCGGTGGAGACGATCTCCACCTGCTCGCCCATGCCGAACGGCGACACCTCCCGCGAGCGCTCGATCCGGACCGTGGGGTCGATCGTGCGGTCGCCGAGCCAGCGGGCCAGGGACACGAACCGGGCCTGGCCGGCGGCCCCGGGCGCGTACCCGATGGACTCCGGCTCGCGCCCGTCCACGAGGAGCCGGGCCTGGGACAGCACCCGGCGGTCCGCGCAGAAGAGCCCCTGCACGCCGGCCTGACGGATCTGGCCGTCGGCGTCGCTCAGCGCGCTCGCCGGCGCCATGACGGTGCTGACCAGATCGTGCAGCAGCGGCTGAAGCACTACGTTTCCCCCTGAGGTCAGATCAATGATCACCCGGGTCTTGACAGACGGACGCCGGGGGTGCAGATTTCGAAACACTCCGCTAACTTTGAACGATCAAATCATGCCTCACCAGACTTTGAACGTTCAACCCCCTCGAAAGGCGTTTTATGGCGGAAAAGGTGACGATCACCGATGTGGCGAAGGCAGCAGGCGTGTCGCGCCAGACGGTGTCGAACACGCTCAATAGCCCGGAAGTGGTCCGAGAGGAGACCCGCAAGCACGTCCTCGAGGTGATCGAGCGGCTCGGCTACCGAGCCAACCAGGCCGCCCGCCAGATGCGCACCGGCCGCTCCCGCCTGATCGCCATCGGCATCGAGCCCGACGGCGACGGGATCAGCGGCTCGTGGGCCGACCGCTTCCTGCACCGCCTGTCGGAGACGGCCGCGCAGGAGGGGTACCGGATCCTGCTCTACACCGCCGCGGACGACCACGCGGAGATCGCGACGTACGAGGACCTGCTCGGCGCGTACAAGCCGGACGCGTTCGTGCTGACCGGCACCCACCACGACGACCTGCGCGCGTCCTGGCTGCTGGAGCGCGGGCTGCCGTTCGTGGCGTTCGGCCGGCCCTGGAGCGACCTGCCCGACGCGCGCCATCCGTGGGTGGACGTGGACGGCGCCGCGGGCACCGAGGCCGCCACCCGCCACCTGCTGGCCGCCGGTCACCGGCGCATCGGCTTCATCGGCTGGCCGCCCGGCTCGGGCGTGGGCGACGACCGCCGCGAGGGCTGGGCGAGAACGCTGACCGGCCACGATCTGGGCGGGTTGCAGCGAGCGGTCGAGGACGGCATCGCGGCCGGGGAGAGCGCGGCCCGCGACCTGCTCGCGGCCGACCCCGGCGTGACCGCCCTGGTGTGCGCGAGCGACTCCCTCGCCCTCGGCGCGCTGCAGGCCCCCGAGCCCGGCCGCCCCGTCGCGGTGATCGGCTTCGACGACACGCCCGCCGCCAGGGCCGTCGGCCTCACCAGCGTCCACCAGCCGCTCGGCGAGGCCGCCGCGGCCTGCGTCGACCTGCTCGCCCGTGCCCTGGAGAGCCCCGACGCCGAGCCGCCGTCGGCGCACGTGCTGCTGCCCCCCTCTTTGACCATCCGCAAGTCCGCCTGACCCTTAACCCCCCACAACGCGAGAACAGGAACCACCCCGATGACGTCACGTAACCGCCGCGCCGCCGCGGTCAGCGGCCTCGCCTGCGCCACGCTCGTTCTGTCGGCCTGCGGCAGCGGCTTCGACGACAAGCCGAGCCAGGCCCCCCAGCAGAGCGGCGGCCAGGTCAACCTGCAGATCCTCATCGGCTCCTCCGGCGAGGCGGAGACCGCGGCCGTCAAGCAGGCCGCCCAGACCTGGGCCTCCTCGGCGGGCGCGGCCGCGACGGTGACGCCCGCGCAGGACCTCGCCCAGCAGCTCGGCCAGGCCTTCGCCGGTGACAGCCCCCCGGACGTGTTCTACGTGGACGCCTCCCGCTTCGCCGACTACGCCAGCGTCGGCGCCCTGGAGCCCTACGGCGACAAGATCAGCCAGCCCGACGACTTCTACCCCTCCCTGCGCACGGCGTTCACCCGTGACGGCAAGCTCTACTGCGCGCCCAAGGACTTCTCCACCCTCGCGCTGATCGTCAACAAGGACCTGTGGTCCAAGGCCGGGCTCACCGACGCCGACGTGCCGACCACCTGGGAGCAGCTCACCTCGGTCGCCGAGAAGCTCAAGGCGAAGGACGTCACCCCGCTGGCGATCGGCCCGACCCGCGACCGCGTCGGCGCGTTCATGGTGCAGGCCGGCGGCTGGCTGACCAGCCCCGACGGCAAACAGGCCACCGCCGACAGCCCGCAGAACCTCGCGGCCCTCGAGTACGTGCGCTCGCTGGTGTCGGCCAAGCTGGCCCGCTACCCCGACCAGCTCGACGCGGGCTGGGGCGGCGAGGCGTTCGGCAAGGGCAAGGCCGCCATGACCATCGAGGGCAACTGGATCAAGGGCGCGCTCAAGGCGGACTTCCCCGACGTCAAGTACTCGGTCCACGAGCTGCCGGCCGGCCCCAAGGGCAAGGGCACGCTGTCGTTCACGAACTGCTGGGGCATCTCCGCCAAGAGCAAGCACAAGGAGCAGGCCATCTCGTTCGTCGAGGCGATGACCAAGGCCGACCAGCAGATGACCTTCGCCAAGGCGTTCGGCGTCATGCCCTCGCGCCAGTCCGCCAAGGCCGCCTACACCGCCGAGTTCCCCGACGACGGCCCCTTCGTCAACGGCGCCGACTACGCCCAGGGCCCCGTGAACGCCCCCAAGATGGACAGCGTCCTGGCCGACTTCGACACCGGGCTGCAGCAGCTGGCCACCACCGCGCCCAAGACGCTGCTCCAGCGGACGCAGAAGAACATCCAGGCCGCGCTCGGCACGTCATGACCATCAGCAAGACTCGTGAGAACCTGGCGGGCTGGCTCTTCGTGGCCCCCGTCGTGGTGATCCTGGGCCTGTTCCTGCTGGCGCCGATCCTCATGGCGCTGTGGGTGAGCCTGACCGACTGGAACGGGCAGGGCAGCCCGTTCCGGGGCAGCGTGCCGTTCGTCGGCGTGGACAACTACACCCGCCTGTTCACCGAGGACGGGCTGGCCAGGCAGGACTTCATGACGAGCGTCCGCAACAACGTCTACTACGTGGCCATCGTGGTCCCGTTGCAGACCGTGCTGGCGCTCGGCCTGGCCCTGGTCGTCAACAGCCGGCTGCTGAAGGGCCGGACGTTCTTCCGCGCCGCGTTCTTCTTCCCGTCGGTGACCAGCTCGGTGGCGATCAGCGTGGTGTTCCTGTTCGTGTTCGCCAACTCCGGCGCGGTCAACGCCCTGCTGGGGATGTTCGGCGTCGACGGGCCCCAGTGGTTCGCCGACTCGCGCGGGGTGCTGCACCTGCTGCTCGGGTCCGTCGGCCTGGTCGATCCGGCGGCCCCGCCGGAGGCGCTGACCTCCGGCGGGCCGTTCGGGCTGTCGTGGTGGGAGTGGCTGTCCGGGCCCAGCGTGGCGATGACGACCATCATCGCGCTGGTCGTCTGGACCACGTCGGGGACGTTCATGCTCATGTTCCTGGCGGCGCTGCAGGACATCCCGGTGTCGCTGGAGGAGGCCGCCATGCTGGACGGGGCGGGCCGCCGCCAGGTCTTCCGGCGCGTGACGCTGCCGCTGCTCAAGCCGACCATGTTTCTGGTGCTCACGCTGGGGCTGATCTCGACGTGGCAGGTCTTCGACCAGGTGTACGTGATGAGCCAGGGCAATCCCGCCAAGACCACCCTGACGCCGGCGTTCCTGTCGTACCAGACGGCCTTCCGCAGTTTCGAGTACGGCTCGGGCACCGCGATCTCGTTCGTGCTGTTCGCCATCATCGTGGTGCTGACCCTGGTCCAGCGCTGGGTGATGAGAGAGAGGCGTCATGCGTAAGGACAACGCGCGGTCGCTGGCCTCCACGTTCGCCGGCTACTGCATCCTGATCTTCTTCGCGCTCGTCTTCCTCTACCCGTTCGTCATCCAGATCGCCGCCTCCTTCAAGACCGAGTCGGACGCGGCGGCGCACCCCCTGTCGCCCATCCCCGACCCGGTGACGCTGGGCGGCTACGAGAAGGTGTTCCTCAACACCGACCTGCCGCTGTGGCTGGGCAACTCGTTGCTGGTGACCGTGGTCATCACGGTCGGGCGCGTGCTGCTCGACTCCATGGCCGGGTACGCGCTGGCGCGGCTGCGCTTCCCGGGGCGGCGGGCGATCTTCTCGACGATCATCGCGATGCTGGCGGTGCCGGGCGTGGTGCTGTTCATCCCGAAGTTCCTGGTGCTGAACCAGTTCGGCATGTACGACAGCTACACCGCGCTGATCCTGCCGGTGATCGCGGACGCGGCCGGGGTGTTCATCATGAAGCAGTTCTTCGAGTCGCTGCCGGTCAGCGTCGAGGAGGCGGCGAAGGTGGACGGGGCGGGCGTCTTCCGCACGTACTGGTCGATCGTGCTGCCGATGGCCCGGCCCGCGCTGCTCACGCTCACCATCATCTCCTTCCAGGGCTCCTGGAACGAGTTCGCGCACACGCTGGTGGCGGTGCAGAACCCCGAGCTGTTCACGCTGCCGCGAGGGCTGGCCGACCTGGTGAGCGGGTCGCTGGGCAAGGGCACGCAGTATCCGCTCAAGCTGGGGGCCGCGCTGATGGCGACCATTCCGGTGGCGGTGGTGTTCGTGATCTTCCAGCGGTACTTCGTGCGCGGCGCGAACGAGGGCTCCGACAAGGGCTGACCGTTCCTCTGGACGTCAGCGGATGTTCAGAAGCACCCCCTAGATTCCGGTCACGTGAAAGTCGATGACAGATCTTCCCTGCTCACCCGTCGTTCCCTCCTCGCCGGCGCGCTCTCCGGAGCGGGCCTCGCCGTCCTGGGCGGCACCGCCGCCCAGGCGGCCACGCTCGGGAGGGCACCCCGGGTTCTGATCGCCACGAACGAGCCGTGGGGCACCTACCACGTGGCCCCGCTGCTCCCGGAGGCGCGGCGGCGCGGGTGGGAGATCACGCAGCTGGTGCCCGACCTGACGGGGATCAAGCCGGGCGACCCGGTGCCGGTCGCGACGCCGGACCGCGTTCCGGACGCCGACCTGCTCGTCGTGACGGGCGCCGGGGACTGGCCGGCGGAGTGCGCCGCCCGGTTCTCGCGGCTGCCGTTGGTCGCGAGCTCGCTCGCGTACCAGCTGCCGGTCGAGGCGCCCCGCGCGAAGGAGTTCCGCGACCGGCTCAGGGCGATCACCGCGTCCTCGCCGGCCGAGGCCAAGGTGTTCGACGACTACCTGGGCACGCGCCGCCCGATCACGGTCGTCGGCACCCCGCAGACCGACGACCTGCCCAGGCACGCGCCCGAGCCCGGCACCGTCCTGGTGGCCACCAGCGTGACCAAGTCCAGCAGCACGGGCGGCTCGGCCCCCGGCACCGAGCTGCTGCTGGCCGCGGCCGATCGGCTGGCGGCGGCGGGCAAGCACATCCTCGTGGGGCTGCACCCCCGCGAGGACCGCTCGCTCTGGGAGAAGTACGAGATCAGCTCCGTGCCGTCGGTCCAGGCGTCGGCCCGGGCCGAGGCCGCCATCGGCATCCCGGGCACGGTCTTCCCGGTGGTCGCGGCCGTGGGCGTCCCGCTGGTGGGCTGCACGGACCCGCGCCTGAACATCCCCGCCTACCTGCTGAGCGTCTGCTCCCACACGATCACCACCGCGGACGAGGCCGTGACCGCCGTGGCGGGGGCCGAGCCGGTGTCGCGGGAGGTGCTGTACGAGGCCGTCGGCCCCATCGGCGGCTCGGCCCGCCGGCTGCTGAAGGCGTGGCGGAAGGCCGGCGTCCGGGTCTAGCGGGTCATCGTCTGGCGCAGCCGCTCGGCCTGCTCGCGCAGGGGTTGCGGGATCAGCTCGACGAGCTGGTCCGGCCTGAGCGGCAGGTCGAGCAGGCTGAGCTTGACCCGCTTGCGCTGGGCGTAGGTGTCGGCGTCGAACCGTACGACGTCCACCGCGTCCGTGCGCAGCCGCGCGGACAGCTCGGCTCCGGGCCCGAGCTGCCTGGCGGGGGTGCCGTCCACGGAGAAGAGCAGCGTCATGTCGTCCGACGGGTTGCGCAGCACGATGTGGTCGTCCTTGCCGAGGATGACCGAGCGGCTGATGCCGGACATCGGGGCCACCGGGGTCAGGGCGACGGCCTCGGTGGACGGGGAGATGATGGGGCCGCCGGCCGCGTGGTTGTAGGCCGTCGAGCCGGTCGGGGTGCAGACGATCACCGCGTCCGCGCGGTAATAGCCGTGCCTCAGGCCGTTGACCTCGAGGTCGAGGGTCAGGCTGGACAGCGGATCGGCGGCGGTGACCACGATGTCGTTGAACGCGGTGTGGTCGTCGGCCTCCAGGCAGCTGTGCGGTTCGAGGGTGTAGTGGCCCTCGGCCAGGCGGTCGAGGGCCGGCTCCAGCTCCGACGGGGTCACCTCGATGAGGAAGCCCAGGTGCCCGTGGTTGACGCCGAGCACCGGCGCCTGGCGGCCGACCACCAGGCGCATCGCGCCCAGCATGGTGCCGTCGCCGCCCAGGCTGATCACTCTGGTCACCCGCTCGACGAAGTCCTCGGGCGTGACGATCTCGACCTCCGGCCCCACTCGCCCGGCGTCGCACCGCCGGGCGATGACCACGCCTCCGGCGCGCCGCGCGTGCCGGAGGATCAGCCGTACGGAGTCCTGCACCGGCCGGTCGGGGTGCACCACCAGCCCAAGAGTGAAGTGCTTCACGTGGTGCCCCCTACCCAGCGATGCGGTCAGCGGACCTTTCGGATGGGAATCACCGTCAGGGCGCCGAGCACGGCGAACACCAGGGCGGCCGTGAAGGCGGCGGGATAGTTGTCGGTGCCGCCGCCGATGGTGAGGAAGAGCGGGGCGATCAGCGGGGCCAGCGACTGGGGCAGCGAGTTGGCGATCTGGAAGACGGCCAGGTCCTTGGCCGCGTTGTCGGGGTTGGGCAGGACCCGCACGACCAGCGCGATGTCGACGGCCATGTACGCCCCGGTCCCCAGGCCCAGGATCAGCGAGCCGACCAGGTACTGGGGGTAGGTGGTGGTGAAGCCGAGGGTCAGCAGGCCCACGCCCATGATCAGGGATGCCACCAGCACGAAGACCTTCCTGCGTCCCAGCCGGTCGGACAGCCAGCCGCCGATCGTGGCCGTGACCAGCGAGCCGCAGGTGAAGACGAGCGTGGCGGTGAAGACCAGCGACACGGCCTCGGTGGGGCTGTAGCCGAGGCGGTCGGTGATGACGTAGAAGCCGAACGTCAGCTTGAACGCGTTCCCGGTGAAGATCAGGAAGCGGCCGGCGAAGGCCCAGCCGAAGTCGCGGTGGGCGAAGGGGTTGACCCACAGGCTGCGCAGCAGGTCGAGGGGGCGGAACGGGCCGAGCGCGGCCCGGTCTGCGGGACGGTCGGGCAGGAACGCGATCAGCAGCCCGAGCGCGACGAACGCGAAGACCCCCGGCAGCAGGAACATGAGAAACGTGCTGCCGGCGACGGACGTGGTGATGAACGTGCCGGCCAGGATGCCGACGTTGCTCATCAGGCCGATGACGCCGGAGACCCGTCCGCGCTGCCGCTCCGGTATGTGGTCGGGGTTGATGGCGTTGAGCGCGGCCTGGGCGGCGTTGTAGCCGGCCTGGGTGACGCACCAGCCGAGCAGGATGGTGGGGACGTTCTGCGCGAGCGCCATGATGAGCAGCCCCGCCGCCCCCGCGAGGGCGCCGCCAGCCAGCCACGGACGGCGGCGGCCGAAGCGGCTGGTGGTGCGGTCGGAGAGGTTGCCCCAGATGGGGGTGATGGCCATGGACAGGAACGCGCCCACGGACAGGATGAGCCCGAGGCCGGCGGCCTTGGTGTCGGGGGCGACGGCGCCGACCTTGACCGAGAGGGTCACGGTGATCGGGGTCAGCAGGGCGGCCCAGAGGCCGAGCTGGCCGAAGGCGTACAGGGCGATGAAGCGGGTGCTCGCGGGGGCGGCCGGCGCGTCGTGCGGGCCGGTCGCGGCCGGGGTCGGGAGAGCGGTCACGGGGACCTCCGGAGGTGGAGCAGGGGGGTCAGTTGTGGAGCAGGTCGAGGTCGTCGGCGAGGTCGTGCAGCGAATACGGCGGGGTCGCGCCGTCGGTGACGGCGGCGTGCAGGTGACGCCAGGCGGCGCGGTAGGCGCTCTCGTACAGGGTGGGGAGCAGGCGTTCGCCGTCCGCGTCGGTGCGGGCGACGGTGGCCGGGCGGGCCGTCGCGGGATCGGGGAACGAGAGCCGCCACTGGACGGCCGGCCCCAGCACGTCCAGCCGCGCCCGCCGGGTGCCCAGGCCGGAGACGGCCGCGGCGAGGTGCACGGGCACGTCGCCGACGTGGGCCCGCGCGAGGTGCCCGTGGGCGTCGGCCTGGATCACCTCGACCGCCCGGGCGGGGCCTATCGCGGTACGCAGCAGGGCGAGCTGGTCGAGCAGGACGTCCGGCGGCGAGCTCCCGGCTGGGACCGTCGCGGTCACCTCGATGAGCGAGGCGTCCTCGGCGTCCAGGGCTCCGGCGAGGGCCGCGACCGCCGGATCGAGCGCCCACGGCCCGGCCACGACGACGGGGACTCCGGCCGCGGCCGCACGTCCGGCGAGCTCCCGCACGTCCGCGACACCGCCCGCGGCGACCCCGGCGACCCCGGCGAGCAGGATGCCGGTGGGTCGGGCGTCCAGGGCGGCGCGCAGGGCGGTCAGGGTGGGGACTGCGACGACCGTGCCGGTGGTAGGGCCGCCGGGGGTGGCGGGGCGGAAGTACTTGGGCAGCGAGGCCAGGGTGGCGTGAACGGCGGGGTGGTCGGTGCTCCCGGAGAGGGTGACGGGCAGCGGTTCGAGGGTGGTGCTGGTCATGCGGCGGTTCCTTGGAGCAGCAGGTCGGCGGCGCGTTCCGCGAGGTCCAGCGCGTAGGCGAGGTCGTCGACGAGGTCGGACGCGGCGTAGCGGAGCGGTTCGGCACCGGTGGCCAGGGCGGCGAGGTGCTGCCACTCGCCGGTGTAGCCGTTGTCGGGGTGGGGGCCGAAGGTGTGCAGGCCGGTGGGGGTGCGGAGCTCCGCGGTGGCCGAGCCGGCGCGCACGTACGACGGGGTGAAGTCGAGCCGCAGCTCGCCGCCGTCGCCCCACACCTCGAAGCTCCACTCCTCCCGCCAGCCCCGGTGCAGGTAGCCGATGAGCTCGGCGGTCCGCCCGCCGCCCTGGAAGGTCAGGACGTAGCCGAACGGGCTGAGCGGCCGGGCGACGTCCACGCGCTCGACGCGCGGCAGGAAGCGCCGTACCAGCGGGAGGTTGTGGATGGCCAGGCCGAGAACGGCTCCCCGGATGGACGCCGCCCGCACCGCCGGGTCCGACGGGTCGCCGGCGCGGACCGGGAACACCGGTTCGGCGTGCAGCTGGGTCGCCAGCGTCTCGAAGCGCGCGTTGGGCGGGAGCACGATGCGCGAGCGGATCCGGCGGGCGGTGGCGGGCAGGTCGCCCCAGTGCCGCTCGGCGGCCAGCCACGCCGGGTCGTAGGTGTGCATGGCGCCGACCACGATCGGGACACCGGTGTCGCGTGCCGCCTTGGCGATCCCGCGGGCGTCGTCCAGGGTCGTGGCCAGCGGCTTCTCCACCAGGACCGCCTTCTTCCCCGCCGCGCAGGCGGCCTCGGCCTGCTCGGCGTGGAAGGCGTGCGGGCTGCACACGGCGACGATCTCGACGGCGGGGTCGGCGAGCAGCTCTTCGACGGAGGTGCCGTGGGCGGCCCCGGCGCGGGCGGCGACCGCGGCCGCGGTGCCCTCGTCCACGTCCATGACGCGGGCCACGTGCAGCCGGTCGGACAGCCCGGCGACGGCGGGGAGGTGGATGGCCTGGGTGACCGGGCCCGCTCCGATGAATCCGACGCCGACGGTCATCGACGCTCCTCTGCGGTGGTGAGGTGTTCGGTGACCCACCGGCGCGACAGGATCGCGCTGTCCTTGGGGGTGCCGTGGTCGGGTACGTCGACCTCGACCACCAGCCACCCGCCGAAGCCCGCGGGCAGCGCGGCGAGCGCTCCTTCGAGATCCACGTCGCCCTGACCCGGCTCGGTCCACAGGTGGCGGGCCACGGTGGCCTCCCGGTAGTCCGCGCCCGCCTCGCGGGCCTGCCGGGTGACGGCGGTGTGGACGTCCTTGAGGTGGGCCGCGCCGACCCGGTCGCGGTAGCGGGTGATCAGTTCGGCCGGATCCGCGCCCGCCCAATGGAGGTGGCCGGTGTCGGGCCCGAAGGAGAGCAGTTCCGGGGCGATGGCGTCCAGGACCGCGCGGGTCTCCTCCTCGGTCTCGATCCAGGTGCCGACGTGCGGATGCAGGCACGGGCGCAGCCCCTCGCCGGTGATGACCTCGCAGGTCCTGGCGAGGTTCTCGATGACGGTGGCGAGCCTGCCCGGGTCGTACGCGGCGCCGGTCGCGGGTGCGGCGAGCCGTTCCGGGGTGAGGGCCGAGGCGATGAACACCTCGGTCATGCCGAGCGCGGCCTGCGTTCCCGCGTGCCGCCTGGCGTGTTCGAGGAGGCCGGGCATCGCCTCGGGGTTCTCGTACGTGCCCTGGAAGTAGCCGGGCGCGGGGGCGAGTCCGTACTCGCCGAGGAGGGCCAGGTAGGCGGCCGCCGAGGTGCCTTCGGGCACATCGGCCTGGACGGCGGTGAAGCCCGCCTCGGCGATCTCGGCGAAGGCGGTGCGCAGGGTGGGGACGTCCAGCGTGAAACCGGACGGCCCGAGCAGCCAGGGTAGCGGGTTGATGCCGATCATCTCGGGGTCCTTCCAAGGGCGCGAGCATGTGGCGTCGCGCCTGCTCCAGGGCGTAACGGAGCCCATCGGGGAAATGTGATCGAGTGTTAACCTTTGGGACTCAAAACGTAAACGCCTGATAGCTTTTGACGCAAGAGGTTGATCCGAAGATTTTCCGTGGGAGGCTCAGAGGGTGGCGAACGTCGGCGGGACCCCGCGCGGCCCGTACCGGAGCGGCATCAAGCGCCGCGAGCAGATCGTCAGCGCCGCCGCCAAGGCCTTCGGCGAGCGCGGCTACAACGGGGCGTCCATGCGGCAGATCGCCGCGGACGTGGGCGTCTCTCCGGCGGCCCTGCTCCGCCATTTCCAGGACAAGGAGGAGCTGCTCGCGGCGGTGCTCGAATGGTGGGCGCGGGAGACCGCCGCGCTCCGGCACGAACGGCGCGACGGGCTGTCGGCCTTCGACGACCTGCGCGACCTCATGACGTACCACACCCACCACCGGGGACTGCTCGAGCTGTTCATCCACCTCACGGGCGAGGCGTCCAACGAGAAGCACCCGGCGCGCGCCTTCATCCAGGACCGCTACACGGGCATCGTGAACATGCTGGTCAAACGCCTGCTCGCGACGGCGGAGACGGGAGAGATCCCGCCGTTGACCGACGCGCAGGCCGAGGCCGAGGTACGCGCGCTCTGCGCCACCATGGACGGCCTGGAGATCCAGTGGCTGCTCGATCCCACCGTGGACCTGGTCGGTCTCTTCGACTTCCACCTCGACCACACGCTGGCGCGGTGGAGGAGCGGCGCGTACGCGCCGGTCACGGCCTCCTGAGCCCGCGCAGTCGACGGCGGGTCCTGAAGCGTCACCCCGATGCCGGGGGTTCAGCGGGGTGGCAGGTCGAAGCGGGCCAGCACGCTCCTGCCGTCCGTCACCATGACGTCGAGGAGGTCGTCGCCGGCGGCGAGGACCAGCTCGTCGTCCCCGTCGCCGTCGTAGTCGCCCGCCGCCAGCGGCGCGCCGCGGACCAGGCCGCTGATGCCGCCACCGGCACGCAGGCCGCCTCGGCCGCCCCAGAACATCCGGACCGGCTCACGTCCGTCGCGCGCCCCGCCGAAGGCGAGGTCGTCACGGCCGTCGCCGTCGAAGTCGCCGGCGACCGCCGAGCCCCTGTCGCCCTTGAACGTCCGGGTGCGGCCGTCTCCGTAGTAGACGGTCAGCGTCCTGTCGACGTCGGGCGCCTCGGTCTCGGTGCCGGGCTCGTCGTTGCGGCTGCCGTCGTCGCCGACCGCCAGGTCCCTGGCGCCGTCGCCGTCGAAGTCGCCGAACGTGGCCGCCATGCCCTTGCCCAGCCTGCGCCCCGTCTTCGCCAGGCCGTCCGGACCGCCGTTCAGCAGCCACCCGGAGGTCTGCTCGCCGTCGTCGCCCTCGAACACGACCAGCCCGGTCGCGTGCCGCCCGTCGATCTCGTCGACGGTCATCCGCCAGAAGTCGCTCCCCGTGGGCGAGGGCTGGACGGTCTGGCGGCTCGGCACGCCCGCGCGGCTGAACGGGCCGTACATCACGACCAGGTTGGAGCCGCCCCGGTTGTCGTCGGCGGACATCGCCACGTCGGCGGCGCCGTCCCCGTCGAAGTCGCCGGCGACGGACCGGAACGTCGCCATGGTGGTCTTGACGGGCGGCGGCACCGGGGTCGGGAGCGTTCCGGTGTCGATGCCGTCCGGGCCGCCCCAGAAGATGTGCGGGCCCATCGTCTCGTCGCGATCACCTGGCCGCCCGTAGCCCAGGATGTCGCCGAAGCCGTCCCCGTCGAGGTCGGCTCGGATGCCCGGGTCGATCTGCCAGGCGAAGAACGTCCGCGACGACACGACCGCCGGCCTGCCGGTGCGCAGCCCCCGGGGCGAGCCGTAGACGACCGCGAGGAAGCGCAGGCCCGGTCGGAGCAGCTCGGCGTAGACGAGCAGGTCCGCACGGCCGTCGCCGTTGACGTCGTCGGGCCGCCCGCCGGCCTTGGCCGAACGCCGCGCGGGGGTCGGCGCGGGGGTCGGGGTGGCGGTCGGCGTCGGAGCCGGGGTGGACGCCGACGGCGACTGACCGGCGGGGCTGGGCGCAGGCCGGACGCCGCCGCATCCGGCGAGCAGGAGGACCAACGCCGGCCAGATCATCACCCTTCGCGGCACAGGCACCGAGCTTAGTGCTCGACCCTGCCGAGCGCCGGGTTTCCGCCACCCGCTTTCCGCCACCCGCGTCCCCGCCGCCGGGCCTTCTCGCGGCGTCGCAGGGCGCGTCAGATCCGCTGCAGGGCCTGCTCGCGGCGGGCCGCGACGCTGGAGCCCGACTCCCCGCGGGCCATCCTGCGCAGCACGAACGGGGCCGTGACCAGGCCGAGCACGGCCCAGGCCAGCAGCACCCCGGCCGTCTCCACGGGCCGCCAGGACCCGCCGATCTCGACGGCCGCCGCGGCGTCCGGGAGCAGGGCCGAGCGCATGCCGAGCCCGAGCCAGTAGACCGGGAACGCCTGCGCGATCCACTGCACCCACTCCGGCAGCGCCGTGATCGGGTAGAAGATGCCGGAGATCGCGATCAGGCCCAGCACGGGGAGCTGGATCAGCCCCTGGCTGCGGGCGCTGACGAACACCGAGCCCAGCACCGCCCCCAGCGGCAGCGTCGCCACCAGCCCCAGCACGAGCACCCAGAGCACCGTCAGCCAGGCGCCCGCGTCGCCGAACGCCAGGCCGGGCACCAGGAACATGCCGGGAACCAGGAAGATCGCGAGGTCGGCGACCAGGCCGCCGGCGACGAGGATGATCTTCCCGAGCAGGTAGCCGGTCATCCCGTGCGGCGTGGCCTTGGCGCGCAGCAGGGTGCCGTCCTCGCGGTCGGCGGTGAGGTGCTGGCTCATGCTCACCATGGACATCCCGGCGTTCATGCCGAGGATGCTCGGCAGGGCCAGGGCTCCGAGGGAGAGCCCGCTCTGCCCGAAGGAGACGTTCCGCAGGAAGTACGTGGTGACCAGCATCAGCACGGGCCAGAGGAAGTGGCCGAACAGGTCGGCGGCGTTCGTGAACGACTGCCGCAGCTCGATCAGGCCGCGGGACCAGCCGGCCCGCCAGGCCGTCGCGGTCGGGCTCATCGGGCCGCCTCCTCCGCCTGCCGGACGAGGGAGAGGTAGGTGTCCTCCAGCGAGGCGCGGCGCACCTCGAGGTCCTCGATCTCCTCGCCGTACTGCTTGAACAGGTCGAACACCAGCCGGGTCGCCTCCGTGGCCGACCGGGCGAAGCGCTGTCCGTCGCGGGTCCAGCGCACCTCGTCCTGGCCGGCGATCTGCTGGGCGAGCTGCGCGACCGTGCCGTCCGCGACGATGCGGCCCCCGTCGAGCACCATGATGCGGTCGGCGAGCTTCTCGGCCTCGGCCAGGTCGTGGGTGGTGAGCAGGATCGTGGTGTCACCTTCGGCGGCGAGCTCCAGGACCAGCTCGTGGAAGGCGCGCCGGGCCACCGGGTCGAGCCCGGCGGTGGGCTCGTCGAGGAAGACCAGCTCGGGGCGGCCGACGAGGCCGACGGCCACGTCGAACCTGCGCCGCTGGCCGCCCGAGAGCGTCCTGATCTTGTGCTCCGCCTGCTCGGTCAGGCCGACCGCCGCGATGAGCCGGTCGGCTGGCCACGGCCGGGCGACGGTCTCGGTGGCGTACGCGGCGTAGTAGCGGCCGAGGTGCTCGAGCAGCTCGCGCACCCGCCATTTGCCGTGGTCGCGCCAGGACTGCAGGACGACCCCGACCCGCGCCCGCCAGTCCTCGCCGCCGCGGGCCGGATCGGTGCCCAGCACCTCGACCCGGCCGGCCGACCGCATGCGGAAGCCTTCGAGGATCTCGATCGTGGTGGTCTTGCCCGCGCCGTTCGGGCCGAGCAGGCACACCACCTCGCCCCGGCGTGCCCGGAAGGTCACGTCGTGCAGGACGTCGGCGGGGCCGTAACGCATCCGCAGGCCCTCGACGTCCAGCACGACTTCGCTCGTCGTCATGGATCTCGCCTCTCATGGGAGCACGCCTCGGCGTGGCGCCCGGAGAGCCCGGCCGCGCAAGCAACCCTAGTTGACTAATTTCGACTTAGTCAACGCGGGTTGCTTGGCGCGGCCGTGCGAGGTCACTTCAGGCCGTACGCCCGCTGGACGGTCTGCTCGACGGTGTTGCCCTCCGCGTCCGTCGCCTGGGCCCGCAGGCCCACGGCGCCCGTGGTGGCCGCCAGCGCGGGAGGTGTGACGGTGGCCTGGCCGGAGGCCGAGACGCGGACCGGCGTCCAATGGGCGCCGTCGTCGAACGTGACCGAGAGCTTCACGTCCCTGACCTTCGCGTCCGGGGTGCCGTAGGACCCGTGGTAGCCGGTGACGGTGATCCGGTGCGGCGTGCCCGCCTTGAGGCGGTTGTCCAGATCGAGAGGCACGTCGTAGCGGAGGTTGAGCCGCCGGACCGGCTCGCACGGCGCCAGCTTGCCCGTGGCGAACCAGGCCAGGCAGAGCCCGTCGTCCGTGGTCTGCATCCCGCCGGTGGGCCGCTTCGACTTGAACGTCCAGGCGGTCTCGACGTCCTTGGCGTACAGCTGGGACGGGTTCGGGGTGTGGAACTTGTCGGTGAGCCGGTAGGCGGCCTCCGTCTCCGGGAGGGTGAAGGTCGGCACGATGATCGCGAAGATGGCGATCACGACCGTCGCCTCGACGAGCGGGACCTCCCGCCCGTCGCGGTACAGGCGCAGCTCGTCCTTTCCGCCATGCTTGTCACCCTGGAAGTTGGCGTTGTACGCGAACGCCTCCTGGTGGTTCGGCACCGGCCCCATGATCGGCAGGGCCGACAGGAAGGTGTCCTTCGTCCGGCAGGGGAAGCACTGGGCGGTCCCGGAGCGGAGCACCGCGTCGGAGACGACGACGTTGCCCGGCACGCGGGGCTGGATCCCCCACGGCTCGGTCCGCGTGCCCGCGGTGGCGAAGATGTCCACCGCGGTCGCCGACAGCGCGCGCCTGTTGTAGAAGTCGCCGCCCTCGTCGTAGTTCATCGTGTTCGTGCGGGTCCAGACGACGTCCGGCGAGACGGGCCCCACGTACTCCGTGAAGGTCGTCTGCGCCCGCACGGTGTGCTCCATGGACCACGTGTTCGCGAACCTGGCCGGCCGCACCATCCCCGCCGACGTGCTCAGCTCGACCGAGCCGGGCCGGTCGGCGTGGAAGCGGTCCTCGATGCGCTGCAGGTCGCCCGTCCTGACCGAGTAGGACAGGTCGGCGGGGACGCGGCCCTGCTCGGGCAGCATCAGCGAGTACAGGTACGGCGTGGTCGCGACGCCCTCCGCCGTGACGGTCACCGGCCGGCGCCCGGCCAGGGCTGCCAGGGCCCGCCCCTGCTCGGCGGTCAGGCTCATGGTCGGAATCGGGTACGTGGGCCAGCTGCCCGCCGGGTCGAGGAAGGCCCGGTTGACGGCCCCGTACCCGAGGACTCCCACGGCCCCCGCCTGCTGGGCGGCCTTGACCCGGTCCAGGGCGTTGCCCGTGCAGGCCACGGCCGGGCAGAGGTCCTCCAGGTTGAGCAGGACGAGCTTGCCGCGCACGTCCAGGCCGCCGAAGTCGGTGCCCTTGCCGGCGTAGACCAGCGAGAGCCTGCTGCGGCCGTCGAGCTTGGGCGTCTGCGGCGCCATGTCCTGGTAACGGGGGGTGATGCGGGGGCCGCCGGGCACCGTCATGGTGATGGCGGGGGCGCCGAGCTGGTAGCGGGCGTTGAGGGTGAACGTGCCCTGGGTGACCTTGCGGGTGGGCAGCATCACGTAGTTGTCCAGCCCGTACTGCGGGTACAGGGACTGCACGTCGACGTAGCCGACGCCGTTGGCCGCGGTGCGCCGGTAGGCGTACTGCGAGAGGCGGGTCTCCGATTCGCGCGGCGTCCGCACGGACACCTTGCGCGCCTTGCGCAGGTCGAGCGTGACCGTGGTGTCCTTGGTGATCTCGATCTGCGGGTCGGACGGGAGCGACTGGACCCATGCGCCGTCCGCGCCGCGCCAGGCCAGCGCGGTGAGCACGGTGTAGGTGCCGGGGTAGACCTGGGCCTCGGTCTCGGTGCCCGAGGCGGGGGTGTAGGCGTACTGGAGGTCGTCGCGGTCGTCGGTGCGCATGAACATCCACGGGTTCTCCATGGGGGCGCTCGCGCCGTCGGGCAGCACCACCCGGGCCCGGACGGTGACCTTCTTCGGCTCGACGAACGCGCCCACGGCCGTGTTCACCTGGACCTGGCCGTTCTCGCCGGTGGCGCGGACGGAGCCCTCGTACCAGGTGTCGGGGCCCGCGGGGTCGAACGTGACCGAGACCGGCGCGGTGCCGTGCGCGGGGACGGTGACCGTGTCGCGGTCGACGGTGAGCGTGCGCGCGGGCACGTCGCCGCCCCGGTGCGCCTTGACGCCCGTGCTCAGCGTGAGGGTGACCGGCTGGTCGCCGTCGTTGGTGTAGGTGAGGGTCTTGGTGACCGGGCCGTTCTGGGGTGAGGGCAGGAAGCCGAAGTCGATGCCGCCGGAGCCGCGCACCTGCTGCTTGACGGCGCGGGCGACGTCCACGCGGCCGGCGCCCTGCTCGTAGGCGTCCTGGCCGTCGCCGTGGGCGGAGCTGGTGAGAGCGGCCTTGAGCTGGGTGTTCGTCCAGTCGGGGTGCTGCTGGGCGAGCAGCGCGGCGGCGCCCGCGACGTGCGGGGTGGCCATCGAGGTGCCGGACGCGGTGGTGTAGCCGTCCTCGGCGGGCTCGCCCATGGACGTGCCGGCCGCGCGGGCGGCGACGATGTCCACGCCGGGGGCGCTGATGTCGGGCTTGAGGCTGTAGTCGATCGCGGTGGGGCCCCGGCTGGAGAAGGACGCCAGCTTGTCGTCGCGGTCCACGGCGGCGACCGTGAGCGCCGAGGCCGCGGTGCCCGGGGCACCGACCTGGCGGCTCTCGCCGTCGTTGCCCGCGGCGACCACGAACAGCGCCCCCGAATCGGCGGACAGCTTGTTCAGGGCCTGGTCGAGGGGGTTGTCCGGGCCGGGGCAGCAGCCGCCGAGGCTCATGCTGACCACGCGGGCCTTCTGGTCGACCGCCCACTGCATGCCCGCGATGATGTCGGATGAGAGGCCGCTGCCGTAGTTGTTGAGCACCTTGCCGACCAGCAGCGACGCCTCGGGGGCGACGCCCCGGTACTTGGCGCCGTTGCCCGCGATGATGGAGGCGACGTGCGTGCCGTGGCCGTGGCCGTCCTGGGCGGTCTTCTCGGAGCTGAAGTTCTCGGCCGCGGCGATGCGGCCGGCGAGGTCGGGGTGGGTGGCGTCGATGCCGGTGTCGAGCACGGCCACCTTGACGCCCGCGCCCTTGAGCCCGGCCGCCCACGCCTCGGGCGCGCCGATCTGCTTGACGCTCCTGTCGAGCGAGACCTGGACCTTGCGGTCGAGCCAGATCTTCTCGGACGCGGTCCTCGCCGTGCTGACCCCGGACCAGAACTGCCCGGCGGCCTTCTTGTCCACCTTCACGGCGGCGGCGTCGATGCTGGCCAGGGTGCGGGCCCCGGCTATGCGCTGCTGCGACCCGTGCTGGACGATCAGGGGCAGGGTGGGGCTCTCCGCGTCGGAGTAGCCGTTGGCCGCCAGGTACGCGACGTCGAACAGGCCCCTGTCCAGGCGTCCCGCCGACACCAGGCCCATCACGTCCGTGGGGTAGACGTAGTACGCGGCGGGCTCGCGTACCGACATGAAGAACACCGGGGCGCCGTCCGGACGCCGGGCCGGCTGGATCTGGGCCTGCGGGCTGCCGTCCGGGGCGGTACTGTAGGTGACCACATCCCCGGTGATCAATGTGATCCTCTTCGCGGACTCCCCCGCCGCGCCGACGACCGGCGGCGGCACGGAGGGAGCGGGAGGTGGGGTCGGGGCGGCCATCCCGGTGGAAAGCAGCACCCCCAACGCGACAAGCGACCGGCCGATCATGCGTCTCCTCAGAGATCATCGTGTCCCCGGGAACCATGACAGATCGCAGTAAAGCCGCGAAAGACGATTGTGAGTCCTCTTCCCGCCATGTGCGGAAATAGGACATGCTGTGATCGTGCTGGAGATCATCGGGCTCTCGTACGCCGAGCAGGCACTGTACGAGGCGCTGGTGGAGCGCTCCCCCGCCGCGCTCGCCGAGCTGGGGCACGCCGCCTCCACGGCCGCCAGGCTGGAGCAGCTGGGGCTGATCACCCGGCTCCCGGAGGACCCGCCGCGCTACGTTGCGGTCTCTCCCGAGATGGGGCTGGACGCGCTCATCCGGGCGCGCACCCGGGAGCTGGCCGCGGCCCGCCACCGCGCCGCCCAGCTCGCCGCGCGCTTCCACCGCTCGGTGCCGGACGGGGACTCCGCCGACCTGGTCGAGGTGGTGATCGGCAAGGACGCGGTGGGCCGGTGGTTCCGGCGGCTCCAGGAGAGCGCGCGGCGGCAGATCAGCGTCTTCGACGCGCCGCCGTACGCGACGCCCATGGGTGGCAACGAGGTGGAGTTCGAGCTGCTGGAGCGGGGTGTCGAGTACCGTGCGCTGTACGACCGGCGGGCCATGGAGGTGCCGGGCACCCTCTCGCTCATCACCCGCTACGTCGCGGCCGGCGAGCAGGCCAGGGTCGGCGACGTGCCCGTCAAGCTCGCGCTGAACGACCTCCCCATGGCGATCATGCCGCTCCGCCACGACCAGCACGTGGTGGAGTCCGCGCTGGTGGTGCACGACTCGACGCTGCTGGACGCGTTGTCGGCGTTGTTCGAGATGTACTGGGAGCGGGCCGTGCCGCTGCAGGTCAGGCACGGGCGGCTGGCCGAGGCGACCGGCCCCGCCGACGCGCAGCGGGACCTGTTGCCGCTGCTCACCGCGGGGCTGACGGACGCGGCCATCGCCGCCCACCTCGGGTGGAGCGACCGGACGGTACGCCGCCACGTGCGCGCGATGATGGTCCGGCTCGACGCGCGCACCCGCTTCCAGGCGGGCTACCAGGCGGTCGTACGCGGCTGGCTGGACGGGGACGCGTTATGACCCCCCTTGGGCTCGGCACGGATGGGGGTGAGCCGTGACCTCGCTGGGCGCGATCGGGCTCGGGCCCGATGAGGAGGCGCTGTACGAGGTGCTGCTGGACCGCTCCCCCGCCACCCTCGCCGAGCTGGCCGCCGCCTGGCCGCGCGCCGACCTGCAGCCGCTGCTCGCGTCGCTGGAGGCCAAGGGCCTGCTCAACACCTCCCCGGGGCCTCCGCCCGCCTACGCCGCCGTCGCCCCGGAGATGGCGCTCGACGTCCTCCTGCTCGCCGCCGAACGCGACCTGCTGCGGGTCCGCGAACGCGCCCGCGAGCTCGAGGAGGTCTTCCAGGAGCGCGCCCGCGAGCGTACGCCCCCGGTGGTCGTCGAGGTGGTCACCGGGCGGCGGGCGGTCGAGCAGCGGCACGCCCAGATCCAGCGCGCCGCCAGGCAGCAGCTCCGGTGCCTGTCCAGGCGGCCGTACTTCGACCCCCTGGGCAGCGTGGCCGCGCAGCGGGAGCTGCTGGAGCGCGGGATCACCAGCCGCATGATCTACGAGCGGGACTTCGTGGCGGCCGAGGGCGCGTTACGGCAGATCGAGGAGATGGTGGGGGCGGGCCAGCAGGCGCGGGTGCTGCCCGAGCTGCCGATGAAGCTGTACGTGGTGGACGACCGGCTGGCGCTGCTCCTGCTCAGGCACGAGCCGGCGGACGCGGTGGCGGCGCTCGTCATCCATCCGTCGGGGCTGCTGGAGGCGCTGATCAGGCTCTTCGAGGGGTTGTGGCAGCGGGCGCTGCCGCTCGGGCTGGCGCCGTCCGTCCGCAACCCGCCCCCCAGGGACTCCCGGGACGACGCGCGGCTGATCGCGCTCCTGCTGTCGGGGCTCACGGACGAGGCCATCGCCCGCCAGCTCGGGGTCGGCCACCGCACGGCGGAGCGGCGGATCGCGGAGCTGATGTCCCGGCTCGGCGCCCGCACCCGCTTCCAGGCCGGCGTCCAGGCCGCCCTCTCCCAACCACCCCCACCACCGTCCCCTTGACGGCGGGAGAGCCACTCCCCCGCCGACCGGGGTGCGGTCCTTCGGGGAGTGGGAGTGTCAGGACGCGCTCGACCACAGCACCGGCCCTCCCTCCAAGAGACCCCGCCCCTGACGGCGGGAGAGCCCCTCCCCCACTGACCAGGGTGGAGGAGCAGGAGGCGTCTTGGGTGGTCGGGGGAGGGGGTACGGGCGCACCGCGCCGGCCAGTGCGCGCCTCCACGAGGGACGCCGGCCTCCGACGGCGGGAAGGCCCCTCGAAGGCGCCGATCGGGGGTGTGGTTTTCCGGGAAGACATGGCTGTGGCCGGATCGCGAGCCCGCGCGATCCGGCCACAGCTCAGAGGGTCAGCTTCCGCAGTGTTCGAAGGGGCTCTCGTACGTGCTCGCCCCTGCCTTGCCGCCCCACTTGACGCACTTGTCGGCGGCGGCGGCCCGGACGGGTCCGGCGTAGTACTCGAAGTTGCCGGTGTCGGTGACCCGGGCCTTGTCCTCGACCTCCAGGAAGGCCGTGGTGGCGGTGGCCGTGCCCAGCGAGGTCTTCTTGATCGTGGCCACGCAGTTGTTCCCGTTGTCCGCGTTGTACAGCAGGTAGACCGTGCCCGCCGTGCCCAGCGCGCTCGAGTCGATCACCTTGTAGCCGGTGCCGCACACCGACTCCGGCGTGTGCGGGTTGGTGCCCCCGCCGCCGCCACCGGTGACGTACTGCATGTACTTGGTCCAGTCCCAGTACTGGCCCGGGTCGGTGTGGTCGGCCTCCGGGACCTCGCTGTGGCCCACGATGTGGGTGCGGTCCTTGGGGATGCCGTACCGGTCGGCGATGTTGCGGGTCAGCGCCGCCGACGCGCGGTACATCGTGTCGGTGAACCACGTCGCGTTGTCGACCCAGCCCTCGTGCTCGATGCCGACCGAGCGCCGGTTGTAGTTCCCGGCGTGGAAGGCCCGGTCCTTCTCCCTCACCGTCTGGGTGATGGCGCCGTCGGAGGACCGGACGACGTAGTGGGCCGAGGTGGGGTTCGGCCGGGGCCCGGTCTGGAACCAGGAGATCGTCCCGGCGTAGGTGCCCTGCGCCACGTGGATGACGATGCGGTCGATCGCGTCGCTGGTGGGCCGGTTGGAGACGGCGTAGTTGCTGCTGTGCGCCGGAGCCCACGCGGCGCCCGGGTAGTCGGTGCTCGCCGCGAGCGTGCTGGGTTTGTCCAGGTCGTCCGCCTTGGCGTAAGGGCCGCGGTCGGGCGTCACGGCGCGTGCGGGCGCGGTGACGGTCTCGCCGGCGGGCGTCTTGGCGTTCACGCCCTTGGCGAGCTGCTCGTACACGGTGTCGGCGTACAACCGGGCCACCGCGGGCGAGGACGCGCCGCCGTACTTGGCGACCGCCTGGTACCACTTGCCCGCGTCCTTGCGGGCGGTGGCGTCCAGCTTGAGCTCGTCGGCGAGGGCACGCAGCACGGCCGCGCCGCCCGCGATGTTCGTCGCGTCGTCCGACTTCAGCGCCGAAGCGGACTTCTTCGTCAGCGTGGCGGCCTTGTCGAGGGTCTTGGC
>NZ_JBSGFQ010000147.1:0-20132 GCF_053603495.1 Nonomuraea sp. NPDC004186
CCGTCAGCCCCCACGCCCACAGGTCGGCGGGCGGCCCCGGTGTAGACAGGGCCGCGCCCCGGCGCGCCGCGTACAGCGCCACGGTGAACAGCAGCAGCGCGTTGAGGCCGTGCACGAGGCCGACCAGCGGGATGCTGTGGCCGACGAGGCCGAAGGTGATCTGCAGGACGACCAGCAGCAGCACCAGCCCGGCCGCCTTCACGGCCCCGGGGAGCTTCGCCCAGAACGAGGAGATCAGCAGGAGCAGCGCGAGGACCGGGATGACGAAGATCCCGTTCATGCCGTGGATCATGAGCCCGAGGGCCTCGGCGAACGGCGTCTCGCCGCTCTCCATGAGCGTCTTGTCGACCACGCCGCCCCCTTCGACCCACAGGCCGAGCCCGGCGTCCGCCCAGACCACCATCGACGCCTGCACGGCGACCTCGATCGCCACCAGGTAGGCCAAGACCTTGTAGACGTTTTTCATCGCATCCTCCCTGTCCGGTGTTGTCGCGAGTCACGTTAGGGAGGGTGACTTGGGGCGGAATGGTGGCCGACTTGGGACGGACTGAGAAGAGGTCAGACCGGTCGTGCCAGTCGATACTGGGTGGGCGTGACGCCGTACGAGCGGGTGAACCAGCGGGTGAGGTGGGCCTGGTCGGTGAACCCGGCCTCGACGGCCACCCGGGCCGCCGGATGGCCCTGGGCGAGCAGGCGGCGGGCGGCGCGCAGCCGCAGCTGGCGCTGGTAGTCGCTGGGCGCGAGCCCGTAGGCCGTGCGGAAGGCCCGGTAGACGGCGTACCGGCTGGAGCCGGTCCAGGCCGCGAGGTCGTCGGCGCTGATCGGCTCGGCGTGGCGGTCGTGGATCAGCTCGCGCGCCTTGGCGGCCAGCCGCGTGACGGCGGGGGCGCTGAGGGCGGCGGGCGGTCCGGGCGGCGTGCGCGCGGCCAGGTGCACGAGGGCGGCGACGGTGGAGGAGAGCAGCTCGTCGCGTTCGAGCGGTCCGGCGCCGAGCTGCAGCGCGGTGTGCAGCCGGCGCAGCCGCTCCGCGAGCACGGGTGAGCCGAGGACCGGCGCGGCGAACAGGGGCCGCCCGGCGGGGCGCCCGGTCAGGTCCCGGAGCACGTCGGTGATCAGGTCCTCGCCGATGTGCACGATCCGGTACGTGAAGCCCAGCTCGTGGGCCGCGTGCCCGTCGTGCACCTCGTCGGGGTTGAACGCCATCACCATCCCGGCCGCGCTCGTGTGCCCGGCGCCACGGCAGGTGAAGGTCTGCGCGCCGTGCTCGGTGACGCCGAAGGAGTAGGTCTCGTGGCTGTGCCGGTGGTAGCGGTGGCGCAGGAAGCTCGCGTACATGGCCTCCAGCGGCATCCCGTCCGCGCGCCAGTAGCTGGTCCACTCCCGGGGCTCGCGGCGCTCGCCGGTCATGGCGTCACCATCCGGTCGTCGCCGCGCACGAGCGTACAAGACCGGCATGGCGCCCCGGGCGCAGGCTGGATCGCTGCCGCCGCGCCCGTCTCCTCTGTCCCCCGGCGCGGAACGGCGTGTCGCGGAGGTGAACCCATGGCAAGCACTGTAACGAGCGGCACCAAGCCGTACCTTCTGCTGGTCACGACGATGCTGCTGTGGGGGAGTGGCTTCGGCGCCTCCAAGGTGATCGTCGACCACCTGCCCCACTCCGTGGTCGCGACCCTCCGCTTCGGCGGCGGAGCCCTGGCGCTGCTGGTCGCCCTGCGGCTCTCCCGGCAGCCCGGCGGCCGGCGGCGACCGCCGGTGCGCGACTGGGCGCGGGCGGCCGGCGCGGGCGTGCTGGGCGTCTTCGTCTACAACGTGCTGTTCTTCTGGGGGCTGTCGCTGGCTCCGGCGATCGACGGGAGCACCATCGTCC
The DNA here is from genome assembly GCF_053603495.1 of Nonomuraea sp. NPDC004186. Classification (NCBI taxonomy): domain Bacteria; kingdom Bacillati; phylum Actinomycetota; class Actinomycetes; order Streptosporangiales; family Streptosporangiaceae; genus Nonomuraea; species Nonomuraea sp. NPDC004186. The sequence goes on from NZ_JBSGFQ010000147.1 coordinate 1,868, forward strand.
CGGTCATGAGTCCGGTGCTGACCACGTCCTTCCTGCTGGTCATGGGCCGGGAGCGGGCGTCGGCGGCGCGGGTGGCGGGGCTGGTGATCGGCGCGGCCGGCGCCGTGGTCTTCTTCGTGGGCTCGGGCGGGCAGGCGGGCGCGGGCCAGGGCCGGCTCGCCGGGGACCTGCTCTTCCTGCTGAGCGCCTGCTGCTGGGCGGCGTTCACGCTGATGGGCCGCCGCGTGCTCGCCGGCATCGACCCGCTCAAGGCGACGACGTACGCGACGGTGAGCGGGGCGGTGCTCCTGGCGATCTACAGCGCGCCGTCGGCCGCCGAGGTCGCCTGGCACGACGTGCCCGCCTACGTCTGGCTGAACGTGGCCTTCGTGGCGCTCGGCCCGACCGCGGTGGCGAACCTGCTGTACTACCGGGGCATCCGCGACGTGGGGCCGGCGTCGGCGTCGATCATGATGTTCGTCGTGCCCGTCGTCGGGACCGCGTGCTCCGCCCTGTTCCTGGGAGAGTCGTTCGGCACCGTGCAGGCGGTGGGCGCGGCCGTGCTGCTCGTCGGCGCCGTCCTCGCCGTCACCCAGGGCAGGATCCCGGCACGGCGGCGCGCCGTCGTTCAGGAACCCGCCCCCGAACGTCGACCAGGTCACCTGGCATGATGCAGGGTCTATGACCATTTACCGGCTGCCCGCCAACACACCCCGCTCGTTCTACCGGGGTGAGGGGCGCATCGGCAGGTTCCGCGGCGTCCGTCCCGCCGAGGACCCGTACTTCCCGGAGGACTGGATCGCCTCGACCACGAGCCGGCACGGCGCGGCTCCCGCGGGGCTGACCACGCTGCCCGACGGCCGGTCGCTGGCCGAGGCGATCGCCGCCGATCCCGTGTGGTGGCTGGGGGAGCGGCACGTCGCGGAGCACGGCGCCGACCCGGCGATCCTGGTGAAGCTGCTCGACGCGGGCGAGCGCCTGCCGCTGCACGTGCACCCCGACCGCCGTTTCGCCGCCGCCCACCTGGCCTCGCCGTACGGGAAGACCGAGGCGTGGGTGATCGTCTCGGCCGAGCCGGGGGCGGCGGTGCACCTCGGCTTCGCCAGGGACGTCGAGCCGGGCGAGCTGGCCGGCTGGGTCGCGGACCAGCGGATCGACCGGATGCTCGACGCCACCAACCGGGTGCCGGTGCGGGCCGGCGACGCCATCCTCTGCCCCGCGGGCCTGCCGCACGCCATCGGGGCCGGGGTCCTCATGGTCGAGGTGCAGGAGCCGACCGACTTCTCCGTGCTGCTGGAGTGGGCGGGCTTCGACATCGACGGCCCGGCCGCCGGGCACCTGGGGCTCGGCTACGACCAGGCGCTCGCCTGCGTCGACAGGAGCGGCTGGGGTGAGGAAGGGCTCGCCGAGCTGAGCCGCGCCCGCCGCCCGTCGGCCGACGCCAGGCCCGGGGTCCAGCGGCTCTTCACCGAGCTCGCCGACGAGTTCTTCGCGGCCGAGCGGCTGCGGCCCGATCCGGTCAGCGTGCTGGAGCCGGCGTACTCGGTCGTCGTGATCACGGCCGGCGCCGGCTCCGTCGAGTGCGAGCACGGCGCGCCGCTCCAGGTCGGCGCCGGGGACACGCTGCTCGTCCCGTACGCGGCCGGGAAGTGCGCGCTGCGCGGCGACGTCGCGGCGGTGCGCTGCAAACCGGTGTGAACCGACGGGAGTCAGGCGATCCGCGGCAGGTCGGCGAGGCGGATCTGCCCGTGCAGCGGCCGTCCCGTGACGAACCGTTCGACCTCGCCCACCGCGTACTCTCCCAGCGCGCGCAGCTCCCTGCCCCGGGCGCCGCTGACGTGCGGGGTCACCCAGACCCCGGGCGCGGACAGCAGGGGATGGCCCGCCGGCAGGGGCTCGGGGTCGGTGACGTCGAGGATCGCGTTGAGCCTGCCCGACACGCACTCGCCGGTGAGCGCCTCGGTGTCGACGAGCGTGCCGCGGGCGGTGTTGATCAGCGTGGCGCCGTCCGGCAGCAGGCCGAGGCGGCGCTTGTCCAGCAGCCGGTACGTCTCGGGCAGGGCGGGCGCGTGCACCGTCACCAGGTCGGCGCGGCGGCACAGGTCGTCGAGCCCGACCGGCTCGCAGCCGAGCTCGCGTGCCCGGTCCGCGTCCAGGTAGGGGTCGTTGAGCAGCGGCGTCACCCCGTACGGTCTGAGCCGCTCGATCACCAGCCGGCCGACGCGTGAGGCGCCGATGACGCCCACGATGAAGGCGCCGAGCCCCGCGCGCTCGCCGGGAGCCGGGACGCCGCCGGGGCGGGGGCCGTCCGGCCAGCCGCCCGCGGCGTAGGCGTGGACCCGGCGCGGCACCGACTTGGCGGCCAGGACCAGCATCGAGATCGTGTAGTCGGCGACCGGCACCGCGTTCGCCGCGGCGGCCGACGACACCACGATGCCCCGCCGGAACACCTCGGCGGTGACGTGCTCCTTGACGCTGCCGGCGGCGTGCGCGATGGCCCGCAGCCTGGGCGCGCGCTCCAGCACGGCCGCGTCGATGCGGGGGCACCCCCAGCCGGTGATCAGCACCTCCACGTCGGCGAGCGTCCCCCCGAGGTGGGGGAGCACGGCGTCGGGGGCGTCGACCAGCCCGGCCAGCCGTTCGCGCACGTCATCGGGGAACAGCTCGCCGAACAACGCGCCGTGCATCGCGAAGGCGGCTCTCACCGCACGCTCCGCAGGCGCCCCACCGAGCTCCTGACCACGATGTGGGTGCCGAGCGTGATCGGCGGCTCGGCCAGCGGGTCCTTGCCGGACAGCGCGAGGCGTACGGCCGCCCGGCCCAGCTCGGCGTGCGGCAGGTGGACGGTCGTCAGCCCGATGTCCTCGGCCGGGGGCACGTCGTCGTAGCCGACGATGGAGACGTCCTCGGGGACGCGCAGGCCGTGCTCGTGGATCGCCTGTACGGCCCCGGCGGCGATCACGTCGGTGGCGGCGAAGACCGCGGTGAAGTCGTCGTGCCCGGCGGCGAGCCGCCGCTTCATGGCCGCGTACCCGCTGGCCCGGTCGAAGTCGCAGGGCACCTCGAGCGCCGGGTCGTGGCCGAGCCGGTGGTCGGCGAGGGCCGCCCGGTAACCCGCCACGCGGCTGTCGGACGTGGTGTGGCCGGGGCGCAGCCCCAGGTAGAGGATGCGCCGGTGCCCGGCCGACAGCAGGTGGGCGGTGACCGCGTGGGCTCCGCCCGTGTTGTCGAACCCGACGGTGAGCGCCGGGACCCCCTCGCCGAGCGGCGGCCGGCCGCACAGCACCAGGCGCGAGCCCGAGGAGGCCAGCCCGTGGGCGTAGTGCGTCATGCGTTCGCGGTAGTCGTCGTCCAGGATCACGCTGCCCACCAGGATCACCGCCTCGGCGCGCTGCTCGCGCATCATCCGGACGATGCTGAGCTCGCGCTCCATGTCGCCGCCGGTGGTGCAGATGAGCGACAGGCGACCCTCGGCGGCGGCCTGCTCCTCCACGCCCTGGGCGATGTAGGCGTAGTAGGGCACGGACACCGAGTTGACGACGATCGCCACGGCTCCGGGCGAGGCCACGGACAGGGCCCTGGCCTGGGCGTTCGGCACGTAGTCCAGCTCGCGCACCGCGCGCAGCACCTTGTGCCTGGTGCTCGGCTGCACCGGGTAGTCGCCCGCCAGGGTGCGCGAGACGGTCGCCACCGAGACCCCGGCCTGCTTGGCGACGTCGCGGATGGTGACGCGTTTAGCCGGTCCAGACAACGCGCTCCCCCACGGGTCCGTTGCGGGTGTAGCCGGGCTCGCGGCCGAGCGCGACCGTGACCCTTGATCCAGCGGCATCATTCCACGAGACCTCGTCGCCCTTCACCCGGATACCCGGCGCCTGCGCGGGGGAGCCGCGGCCCAGCCGCACCGCCGAGACGTAGACCGCGGCGCCGCCCGGGTGGGCGCCGATCAGGTACGGCGTGGCGGAGTGCGGGCCGATCGCGTTCTCGTCCTGGCGCAGCGCCGCCTGGGCGGTGCGCCAGCCGTGCAGCCCGGCGATCTCGCTCACCAGGCCGCTCACGGGCCCGCTCCCTGGGCCGCTCCCTGGGCCGGTCGCCACTGACGCGGTGAGCCCGGCCAGGGCGACCGCGCACGGCTCGCCGGAGGCGAGGGCGTGACCGCCGTCGCGGACCACGCTGCCCGCCGGGGCGGTGACGCGGTGCACGCGCACCTCCCACGGGCCGTCGAGCACGGAGGCGGTCTCCACGACGACCTCGCCGTCGGCGTAGCGGGAGGCGGCGAAGCCGTGGGCGATGCCGATGCGCTCGATGCGGCGGCGGCGGGTGGCGCGCCCGTCGGGGAGCAGCACGGCGAGATGGTTGTCGACGTTCTCGGCCCGGCCGCCGGGGCCGGTCTCGGGCGCTGTGTGCGTGGAGTAGCCGAGTTTGGCGTAGTGCGGGTCGTCCTTGGCGGAGTCGGGGTCGTTGCCGTCGCTGCCGTGGTTGACCAGGCGGGTGACGCCGTCGGTGCGGTGCAGGAGCCAGCCGGGCGCGGGCAGGGCCAGGGCGAGGTCGCCCTCGCCGGGCGCGGTGGCCGGGGCCGTCCAGACGGGGTGGTCCGGGCCGAGCAGCAGTCCCAGGAATCCCTTGCTCGCCCAGTACGGCGACGCGGGACCCGAATATCCCTGCGTCGTCGGCAGGTGCGGCCGGTGCCACCCCAGGGTGAGCAGGCCGCGCTCGTCGGGCACGCCGTGGGCGGCGAAGTGGTCGAGCGTGCGGCCCGCCATCAGGCGCGTGGTCCCCGGCCCGATAGGGGAGGCGTCGAAGATCGCGCCGAGCCAGAGCGGGGCCAGGCTCGCCATCCGGTACGTGAGCGACCGGCCCTGGTGCATCGGCGCGCCGTCGGGGGCGAAGAAGTGCCGGTAGCCGTCCAGGAACGTGTGCAGCCGCTCCTTGTGGACCGTGGCGTCGGCGCCCGACATCCTGGCCCACCACAGCGTGTAGAGGTGGATCGCCCAGCCGCAGTAGTAGTCGTAGTTCTGCCCGGCGCCGTCGGTGTACCAGCCGTCGCCGACGTACCAGCGCTCCACGTCGGCGAGGTGCCCGTCGATCTCGCCCTGGTCGTACGGCCCGCCGACCCCGGCCAGGAACTGCTCGACGATCACCTTGAACAGCACCCAGTTGCACGGCCAGGCGCGCTTGCCCACGATCTCGCCCAGCCAGGACACCACCCGCTCCTGGACGCCGGGGTCGAGCCGGTCGAACAGCAGCGGCCGGGTCTCGTGCAGCGCGATCGCGATCGAGGCGGCCTCCACGATCGTCTGGTTCAGATCGGTGATGGCCGGCCAGGCGTACTCGTGGCCGGGGTCGGTGCCGTGCGCGAGCCCGTCGGCGTAGCGTTCCAGCAGGCCCGCGGGCGCGCCGGCCGGGTCGCCCGCGAGGCGGAACGCGGCGAGCAGGAAGGTGCGCGCGAACCCTTCGAGCCCGTCGGAGCCGGGCCCCGACCAGCTCGTCCGGCCCGGCAGCCGGTACTGCGCGAAGCCGGGGGAGGCGTACGGCAGCACGGCGTCGAGCAGCCCGTCCGCCGTCTTCACCCAGTGCTCGCGAGGGCGGTCAGCGCGCACGACTACCTCCAGGTAACCGGTTACTCGTTGGCTCGGGCCGAACATACGCACGCGCCACAAGCGCCGTCAAGGGCGGTTCTGTCCGAAGGTAACGAGATGCTAACAACTCCGCCCAGCCGTACGGTGAACCTGCTGCTAAGTCCGGAATTTCGGGAATCTTCGCCGCGCGGACGGGTCTTGACGACCGTGTCAACGGCTTTTAACGTTCAGCGCAACTTGTCGAGTAACCGGTTACCAAGCCATCCGCCCCCAGCCGTTCTTGGAGTCTCGACATGGCCTATCGACCCGATCCCTCCAGCCTCAGCCGTCGCGACCTGATCAGGCTCGGCGGCGGCGCCCTCCTCGTCACCACGTCGCTGTCGGCGTGCACCGCCACCGGATCGCAGGGCGGATCGCAGCCGTCGAAGAGCGCACCTCCGGCCGATCGCCCGCTGGAGGCCCCGATGCTCGCCGACCAGATCAAGGCGGGCAAGCTGCCCCCGCTCGCCGAACGGCTGCCCGAGATGGCCGACCGCCTGGTCGTGGATGGGCCCGAGGGCCTGGGCGGCTACGGCGGCACGTACCACGGCGCCTGCCTCGGCGAGGGCGACGACCCGTGGCTGGAGCGCCTGATCGGCTACGAGCCGATGCTGCGCATGGACCCGGGCGGCAAGACGACGCTGCCCGGCACCCTCAAGGAGGTCGCCGCCAACGCCGACGGCACCGAGTACACCCTGCACATGCGCAAGGGCATGCGCTGGTCGGACGGCGAGCCGTTCACCGCGGACGACGTGATGTTCGCGATCGAGGACGTCTATTACAACGAGAAGGTCACCACCACGGGCGTGCCTGCGCTGCTGCACGTGAACGGCGAGCGCGCCAAGGTGGAGAAGGTCGACGACCACACGGTGAAGCTCACCTTCGCCAAGCCCAAGGGCGACTTCGTCGACGGCTGCCGCACCGCCACCTGGACGGGGGCCAACTTCGGCTTCTATCCCAAGCACTACCTGAAGGACTTCCACCCGACGTACAACAAGGACGTCGAGAAGGACATGGAGAAGAAGGGGTTCGGCGAGTTCGCGGCCTACTGGGAGGACCGGATCAAGTGGTGGAACAACCCCGAGCGCCCGACCCTGCACGCGTGGGTGGTGACCGACCCGCTCAACACCGGCGACCGGGCGGTGGCCGAGCGTAACCCGTACTACTGGAAGGTCGACTCCGGCGGCGCGCAGCTGCCCTACATCGACAAGCTGGAGTTCGCGATCATCCAGGAGGCCGAGGTGATGCTGCTCCAGGGTGTGGACGGCAAGCTCGACTTCCACGCCCGGCACATCAACTCCGACGTGAACAAGCCGGTGCTGGCCGAGGGACGCCAGAAGGGCGGCTACCACTTCATCAAGGTCGAGCCGACCACGATGAACCGGATGATCATCTCCCTGAATCTGTGCCACAAGAACAAGGAGCTGCGCGAGGTCTTCAGGAACAAGGACTTCCGCGTCGGCCTGTCCCACGCCATCGACCGGCAGAACATCATCAACACCGCCTACCAGCGCCAGGGCGAGCCCTGGCAGGCGGCGCCGCACCGCAACTCGGAGTTCTTCGACGAGCAGATGGCCAAGCAGTACACGCAGTACGACGTGAACCTGGCCAACCAGCACCTCGACAAGGCGGGGCTGAGCAAGAAGGACGGCGAGGGCTTCCGCCTGCTGCCGGGCGGCGACCGGCTACGCTTCTCCCTCGACCTGATCACGCTGTTCCCCGAGTGGGCCAACGCCGCCGAGCTGGTCCGCCAGAACTGGGCGGCGGTCGGCGTCGAGATGAAGGTCAACCCGATCGAGCGCACCCTGTTCTACGACCGCAAGGCGGCCAAGGCCAACGACCACGACGCGAACGTCTGGGCCGGGGACGGCGGCCTGCGCATCGAGATCGACGAGCCGCGCTGGTGGTTCCCCAACGGGGAGGAGTCCAACTACGCCACCCGCTGGGGCATGTACTTCCAGACCCGTGGCGAGAGCGCGGACGGGGAGAAGCCGCCCGCGCAGACGCTGCGCCAGATGGAGCTCTACTGGCAGATGCGGACCGAGCCCGACCAGGCCAAGCGCAAGGAGCTGTTCCGGCAGGTCCTCGCGATCGCCAAGGAGCAGTTCTACGCCATCGGGATCGTCCTGCCCACCGACGGCTACGCGATCGTCGGCAACAAGCTGAAGAACGTGCCGGCCAGCTATCCCGACGCCTTCCAGTTCCTCTCGCCCGGGCTCGTCAACGTGCCGACCTGGTACTTCGGAGCCTGAGACGATGCTGCGCTACCTCGGCAGGCGCGTCCTCGTCCTCATCCCGACGCTGGTCGCCATCTCCGTCATCACGTTCGTGGTGATCCAGCTCCCGCCGGGCGACTACCTGACCACGCTGACCGCGCAGCGGGCCGCCCAGGGCGACGCCGTGCCCACGGGCGAGGTGGCCCGGCTGACCGAGCGCTACGGGCTGGACCAGCCGGTCGTCGTGCAGTACTGGCAGTGGATCTCCAACATCCTGTTCCACGGCGACTTCGGCGAGTCCTTCGACTACGCCCGGCCGGTCACCGCGCTGCTCGCCGAGCGGCTGCCGCTGACGATCACGCTGTCGCTGGTCACGCTGGTCTTCATCTGGGCGGTGTCGTTCCCCATCGGCGTCTACTCCGCGATCCGGCAGTACTCCGCGGGCGACTACACCTTCACCTTCCTCGGCTATCTCGGGCTCGCCGTGCCGAACTTCCTGATCGCGCTCGTGCTGATGTGGGTCGGGCTCAAGTTCTTCGGCCTGAACGCGGGCGGGATCCTGTCGCCGGAGTACCGAGACGCCCCGTGGAGCCTGGCCAAGGCAGGCGATCTGGTGGCCCATCTGTGGATCCCGATCGTCATCTGGGGCACGGCCGGCACCGCGGGCAACATCCGCGTCCTCCGCGCCAACCTGCTGGACGAGCTGCGCAAGCCGTACGTGGTGGCGGCCAGGGCGCGCGGCATGCCCGAACGGAAGATGACGATCATGTATCCGGTGCGGGTGGCGATGAACCCGTTCTTCTCCACCATCGGCTGGGTCCTGCCCGGCCTGATCGCGGCGGACGCGATCACCTCCAAGGTGCTCAACCTGCAGACCACCGGGCCGCTGATGCTGCGCGCGCTGCTCGCCCAGGACATGTACCTGGCCGGGGCGATCCTGCTGATCAGCGCCGTGCTGGTGGTGGTCGGCACGCTGGTCTCCGACCTCGCGCTCGGCTGGCTGGACCCGCGCGTCCGGCTCAGGTACTAGGAGGGCCCGATCGTGAAGGATGAGACCCTCGCCGTCGCGTCGCAGTGGAAGCTCGTCTGGTGGGGCTTCAAGCGCCACCGGGTCGCGCTGGTCTGCGGCTTCGTCACCGTCGCCATCTACCTGGTCGCGGTCTTCGCGCCGTTCCTCGCTCCCGGCTCCGGCCAGAAGACCAACGCCGACTACACCTACGCGCCGCCGCAGGCGCTGCGCTTCGACACCGATACCGGGCTGTACGTCCACCCGTACACCTTCAAGCAGGACCCGGAGACGCTGGCGCTGTCGTTCGAGGCCGACGAGGGCAAGAAGGTGCCGGTCGGGTTCTTCGTCAGGGGCGAGCCGTACGAGCTGCTCGGGTTCATCCCCTGGGACCGGCACCTGATCGGCCCTTCGAGCGGGGGGCACATGTACCTGCTGGGCACCGACTCCGTGGGCCGTGACCTGCTGTCCAGGATCATCCAGGGCACCACGGTCTCCATGTCGATCGGGCTGGTCGGCGTGCTGCTCTCGCTGGTGCTGGGCATCGTGCTCGGCGGCGTGTCGGGATACGTGGGCGGCCGGACCGACACGGTGATCCAGCGTGCCATCGAGATCATCATGTCGATCCCGACGATCCCGCTGTGGATGGCGCTGTTCGCGGCCGTGCCGGCCTCGTGGAGCCAGCTCGAACGCTACTTCGCGCTCACCGTCGTCATCTCGCTGGTCGGCTGGACCGGCATGGCCAGGGAGGTGCGGGGCAAGTTCTTCGCCGTACGCGGCGAGGAGTACGTGATGGCCGCGACCGCCGACGGCGCCGGGCGCCTGCGCATCATGTTCCGGCACATGCTGCCGTCGTTCACCAGCCACATCATCGCCAACCTGTCGCTGTCGATCCCGTCGGTGATCCTGGCCGAGACCGCGCTGTCGTTCATCGGGCTCGGCCTGCAGACCCCGATGATCAGCTGGGGCGTGCTGCTGCAGGAGGCGCAGAACATCCGGGCCGTGTCCACCGCGCCCTGGATGCTGATCCCCGGCATCGCGGTCGTGGTGACCGTGCTGGCCATGAACTTCTTCGGCGACGGCCTCCGTGACGCGGCCGACCCGTACAAGCACTGACGCGGGAGGACCTCGTGGAAGAGCCGCTGCTCAGGATCGAAGGGCTGCGCACCCACTTCTTCACCTCGGAAGGCGTGCTCAAGGCCGTGGACGGGGTGGACCTGCGGGTGCCGGCGGGCAGGACCGTCTGCCTGGTCGGCGAGTCGGGGTGCGGCAAGTCCGTCACCGCGCGCTCGATCCTGCAGCTCGTGGACCGGCCGGGCCGGATCGTCGAGGGCTCGATCCGCTGGAAGGGCGCGAGCGACCTGGCCGGGCTCGACCCGGCCGGGGAGGAGCTCCGGCGGGTGCGCGGCGGCGAGATCGGCATGATCTTCCAGGAGCCGATGGCGTCCCTGTCGCCGATGTACACCGTGGGCGCGCAGCTCTCCCAGGCCCTGCGGCTGCACCGCGACCTGACCCGGCAGGAGGCCCGGCAGGAAGGCGTCGCGCTGCTGCGCAAGGTCGGCATTCCGGACGCCGAGCGGCGCTTCGACGCCTACCCGTTCCAGCTGTCGGGCGGCATGTGCCAGCGCGTGATGATCGCGATCGCGCTGTGCTGCGACCCGGCGCTGCTGATCGCCGACGAGCCGACCACCGCGCTCGACGTCACCACCCAGGCGCGCATCCTCGACCTGATGATGGACCTGCGCGCGCAGAACGACATGGCGATCCTGTTCATCACCCACGACCTCGGCGTGGTCGCGGAGATCGCCGACGAGGTCGCCGTGATGTACCTCGGCAAGATCGTCGAGCACGGCACCGTGGCGGAGATCTTCTCCGACCCCCGCCACCCGTACACGCGCGCCCTGCTCCGCTCGATCCCGGAGCTGCGGGGCAGCGGGGCCCGCCGGCGGCTGACCGCGATCCGCGGCATGGTGCCGTCGCTGCACCGGGTGCCGGACGGGTGCCCGTTCCACACCCGCTGCGACCACGCGATCGACGGGCTCTGCGACACCACGCCACCCCCGATCAAGAGGTACGGCGAGGCGCACGTGGCCTCCTGCCACCTCGACGAGGTCCCGGCCGAGCCCCCGGCCGCGGCGCTCCAGGTCGCCGAGCGGGCCGCCCCCGCCCCCGAGGCGGCCGGACCCCTGCTCAGGGTCGAGGGGCTGGCCAAGCACTACCCGATCGGCGGCGGCCTGTTCCGCAGGCCGACGGGGCTCGTCCGCGCCGTGGACGGGGTCGATCTGACGATCCTGCCCGGCCGGACGCTCGGCCTGGTGGGGGAGTCGGGCTGCGGGAAGACCACGCTCGGCCGCTGCGTCGCGCGGCTGGCCGACCCGACCGCGGGGCGGATCCTCTACCGGACGGAGTCGGAGGACGAGGTCGATCTCGCCACGGTGACCGGGGCCCGGCTGAAGGAGTTCAGGAGGCAGATCCGGGTGATCTTCCAGGACCCGTTCTCCTCGCTCAACCCCAGGATGACGCTCCAGCAGATCGTCGGCGAACCGCTCAGGACCCACGGCATCGCCTCCGGCGGCGAGCTGACGGACCGGGTGGCGGACATGCTGGCCCGCGTCGGGCTCCGCCCGGAGTACATGCGGCGCTATCCGCACGCGTTCTCCGGCGGCCAGCGGCAGCGCATCAACATCGCGCGTGCGCTGATCACCGGGCCCCGGCTCGTGGTGGCCGACGAACCGGTCTCCGCGCTGGACGTGTCCGTCCGCGCCCAGATCCTGAACCTGCTCACCGACCTGCAGGAGGAGCTGGGGCTGACGTACCTGTTCATCTCGCACGACCTGTCCGTGGTGGAGCACATCAGCGACCGGGTCACCGTCATGTACCTGGGCAAGGTCGTGGAGGACGCCGGCACGGCCGACCTCTACCGGGAGCCGCGCCATCCGTACACCGAGGCGCTGCTGCACGCCGTGCCGGTGCCCGACCCGGGCCGGCGGCGGGAGCGGCACGCGTACGAGATCGCCGACGATCTGCCCGACCCGGCCGCGCCGCCGCCCGGGTGCCGCTTCCACACCCGGTGCGCGCACGTCCGCGCCGAGCTGTGCCGCACCGACGTGCCCGACCTGCGCGCGTACGGCGAGCGGCGGGCGGCCTGCCACCACGCGGCCGAGCTCACCCTCGCCGGGGTGGGGTCAATGGCACGTGAAACGGAGGTCGACGGCCGGATGGCCGGGCGGGACGCGTAGCCGCAGGCGGTGGACGGTGTCGGGACGGCCGTGGTGGTCGCGGGTGGCGAGCGTCTCGACCGTCGCCGCGAACCCGGGATGGTCGAGGGTGACCAGGCCGTCCCAGCTCACCTGGTTTCCGCGCGCCTCGGGGCGGATCCGGCTGATGAACACCTCCTCGACCGGGACGTCGCCGGTGAACTCGTCACGCAGGTCGAGCCGGCCGTCCCGGTGCCAGCGGAAGCGGCGGACCACGGGCGACGGGTAGGCGGAGCTGAGGTCGAGCGCGAAGGTCAGGCCGTCGGGCGTTTTGGCGTACTCCAGCACCTCGGCGCGCCCGCCGCGCTGGGGGACGCCGCCGACGACCGGGAGCGAGTGGCCCTCCGCCGAGGGGTGCAGGAAGGTGTGGCGCCGGTCGCCGAAGTAGTCCCGCGTGTACTCGCCGGCCCCGAGGTCGTCCAGCACGTTGCGGCCGCCGGCCCTGAGGACGAAGTGGCCGAGGTCGTCGTGGTTGTGCGGCTCGTCGTTGTGCCCGCCCTTGGCCGCGAAGCCGTGGCCGTGCACCCCCCGGTCCACCACCCAGGCCAGGTCGGGCAGGTAGCTGGTGGTCTCCACCGGCCGTGACGGCACCGGGCGGTACCAGGCGAGCGTCCTGGACAGGTGGCCCCACCGGTAGCAGTGGTCGGCGTGGAAGGAGGGGACGGCGTCCGGCCCGGGGGTGCCGAAACGCTCGGCCAGCCTGGTGAGCAGGCCGGCCGGGAGGAACGGGTCGTCCGTCGTGTCCGAGAACGGCACGTGCCCGCCGTCGGCGAAGCGCACCCGGTGCGGGAACGCGGCCATCGCGGCCACCTTGGGATGGTCGAGCAGATCCTCCCCGGTGCGCTCGCGCAGCGCCTCGGCGAAGTAGACGAAGTAGCCGAACCCGTAGACCCAGTACGCGACGCCTTCGACGCAGCCGCCGTCGTCCCCGTACCCGTCCAGGAACCGCCGCATCGCGGCCCGGCACCGCTCAAGCACCGGCTCGGGGTCGTCCAGCACGGCGAGCGCCGCCATCCCGGCGGCGCCTCCGCACACCGCCTCCCAGTTGTTGCCGAACCCCTCCCACTCCATGGGACGCGGGTCCAGGAACCGGTCGAGGACCCGTTTCCGGACCTCGGCGCGGGCCCGCTCGCCGACCACCGGGTCCACCCGCCCGGCGAGCTCGGCCAGCGTGTGGGCGGTCTCGCAGGCGAACAGGTCGACAGGCATCGACCGGTGGGCGGGCAGCACCCACGTGTACTCGTCGCAGGTCGCCCACACCACGTCGTCGAGCGCATCCCCAAAGGGATCGAGCAGGGCCAGAGCCGCCAGCCTGGCGCGGCGGCCGAAGTAGCGCCGCTCGTAACCCAGCCGCTCTCCCGTGCGCCCGTACTCGCGGAAGGCCGTGTACGGCAGGCCGGGCAGCGGCTCGTCGCTCGCCGCGACCTCGCGGATCTCGCGTTCCAGAGCGGACAGCACGGGTCCGATCATAAAGAAACGGGCGGCTCGGCATTCCGCCGGGCCGCCCGCTTCGCCGGGTCAGCCGCTGGTGAGCGTGAAGCCCTGCTCGGTGCCGAAGGCGGTGATGCGGTCCTGCCACGCCTTCAGCGCGCCGGCCAGGTCGCCGCCGCCGTCGATGGCCTGGCCCACGGTGTCCTTGAAGACGCTGTTGGCGTACACCTGGAACGGCAGGTACTGCCAGCCGGGGTTGACGGCGGCCGAGGCGTCGCCCAGGACCTGGTTGATCTTCTGCCCGCCGAAGAAGTCCTGCGGCGCGTCACGGAAGGCCGGGTCGTCGAGCAGCGCCTTCGTGGCGGGGAACAGCCCGGCCTCGGAGTTCAGCGACTTCACGGCCTCCGGGTCGGAGTTGAGCCACTCGGCGAAGGCGACGGCGGCCGGGATGTTCTTGCTCTGCGGGATGACCGCGACCGACGAGCCGCCGTTCTCGGAGTTCATCGGCTTGGCCGCGTCGAACTGCGGCATCGGGGCGACCGCCCACTTGCCCTTCGTCTTGGGGATGGAGTTGATGATGCCGTTCGGGGCCCAGGCGCCGGTCAGCCAGGCCGCGTACTTGCCGGAGCCCATGCCCTTCCACCACTCGTCCGTCCAGCCGGGCTGCGGGTCCACCAGCTTCTCGCCGAGCAGGGTGGTCCAGGTGCCGACCCACTGCTTGACGCCGGGGTCGGAGGACAGCGTGACGCCGACCGAGCTCTCGCCCGAGGTCTTGAACGGCGCGCCGCCCGCCTGCCAGATCATGCTGTCCACGCCGCCGGCGTCACCGGGGTCGATGGTGGTGAGGAAGTTGTCCGGGTTGTCGGCCTTGATCTTCTTGGCCGCGTCCACGAACTCGGCCCACGTGGTCGGGGGCTTGATCTTCAGCTTGTCGAAGATGTCCTTGCGGTAGAACATCGCCATCGGGCCCGTGTCCTGCGGAATGCCGTACACGCCGCCGTTGATCGCCACCTGGCCCCACGCCGCGGGGGCGAACTTGTCCTTCAACGAGGCGGCGCCGTAGTCCGCCAGGTTGACGACCTGCTTGGCCAGCGCGAACTGCGGGAGCGCGAAGTACTCGACCTGCGCCACGTCGGGCGCGCCGGAGCCGGCCTTGATCGCGGTCTGCAACTTGGTGTACTGGTCGGCGGACTGCCCCGCGTTCACCACGTTGACCTTGATGTTCGGATATTTCGCCTGGAAGCGGGCGACGGTCTTCTCGATCCCCGTGACCCAGGTCCAGAACGTCAGCTCGGCCGGCTTGCTCAGCGCGTCCTGGACGGCCGCCGTCGCGCTCGGGGCGGCGGCCGGTGCGGTGGCGCCCCCTCCAGAACCGCCACCGCACGCGGCCAGCGCCAGCGACAGGGCCGCGGCGACACCGGCGGTCATCGCATGTCTTCTCATGATGTTTCCTCACTCACGGGGGGTTACTGCTTGACGCTTCCGGTGGCCAGGCCCGACTGCCAGTACCGCTGGAGCACCAGGAAGGCGACGATCAACGGCACGATGGACAGCAGGCTGCCGGTCAGGATGAGCTGGTAGCTGGCGTCGCCGGCGCCCGAGGTGCCGCTGTTGGCCTGGGCGTTCCACTGGTTCAGCCCGACGGTGAGCGGGAACCAGTCCGGCGAGTTCAGCACGATCAGCGGCAGGAAGTAGTTGTTCCAGGTCGCGACCAGCGCGAAGAGCAGGACCGTGACGAACCCGGGGGCCAGCAGCCGCAGGGCGATGGTGCGGAAGATCCTGAACTCTCCCGCGCCGTCGATGCGGGCCGACTCCAGGATCGAGTCGGGCACGGCGTCGGCCGCGTAGACCCGCATCAGATAGAGGCCGAACGGGCTGCACAGTGCCGGGATGAGCACCGCCCACGGGGTGTCGACGAGCCCGACCTGGCTGAAGAGCAGGTACGTCGGCACCGCCAGGGCCGTGCCCGGGATGGAGATCGCGCCGAGCACCATCGCGAACAGCAGCTTGCGGCCAGGGAAGTCGTACTTCGCCAGGGCGTACCCGCCGAGAGTGGCCAGCAGGGCGGCGCCGCCCGCGCCCACCACGGCGTAGAGCACGGTGTTGCCGAACCAGCGCAGGAAGATGCCGTTCTGGTAGCTCAGGGTGTCGCCGATGTTGGCGAACAGGTGGAAGTCCCCGCCGAACCAGAGCCCGAAGGTCGAGAACAGGTCGCCGCTGCTCTTGCTGGCGTTGGCCAGCAGCCAGAACAGCGGGAGCACCGCGTACCCGAACATCACCAGCATGAGCACGGTGAGGGTGGCGCTCTTCCTGCGGCGCTTGGCGGTGGGGGATCGGTGCGCGCCGGACCGGCGCGTGGCGACCGCGGTCACAGGGTCTGCTCCCTTCTCGCCGTGATGAGCTGCACGGCGTACGCGACCACGACGGTGACGAGGCCGAGGACCACGGCGACGGCGGCCGAGTAGTTGATCTGCTGGCCGTTGAAGGCGAGGTTGTAGGCGTACATGTTGGGCGTGTAGCCGGTCGAGATCACCGCGGGCGCGAGCTTCTGCAGGATGTTCGGCTCGTTGAAGAGCTGGAAGCTGCCGATGATCGAGAAGATCGTCGCCACGAGCAGCGCGGGGCGCAGGGCGGGCAGCTTGATGCTCCAGGCGATGCGGATGGCGCCCGCCCCGTCCATCTCGGCGGCCTCGTAGAGCTCCTCGGGGATGGCCCGCAGCGCGGCGTACAGGATGATCATGTTGTAGCCGACGTACTCCCAGGTCACCATGTTGCCGATGGAGGTCAGCATCCAGGGGCGCGACAGCAGGTCGGGGGCCGTGACGCCGAGCGCGTCGCCGATCTGGCCCACCAGGCCGAACTGGTCGCCGTACATGTAGCCCCACAAGAGGGCCGCCACCACGGCCGGCACCGCGTACGGCATGAAGATCGAGATGCGGAACAGCGACGGCCAGCGCAGCCGGCCACTGTCGATGGCGAGCGCGCACCCCAGGGCGATGAGCAGCATGACGGGCACCTGCACGACCAGGAAGAGCGCCACGCGGAGCAGGCCCGCCCCGAACAGCGCGTCGCCCAGGGCGCGGGTGTAGTTGGCCATTCCGGAGAAGACCGTGCCGCCGATGAGGCGGTCCTGGAAGAAGCTGAGGTAGATCGCGTACGCCAGCGGCGCGACCACCGCGACCAGGAAGACCACGAAGAACGGCAGGAAGAAGGCGTAGCCGGCGACCCGCAGGCGCAGGAGCGGCCGGCCGAGGCCGGGCCGCGCGGCCCGCGCGGTCATGTCGCGCTCCTCTGCGATGTTCGCGCTGCCACGAATACTGGCACTGAGCTCTCCTTGTCGGGGGCCATCTGCGGCGGATGAGCCGCGCTGCTACCTGCGCCACCGTGGGCCTGCCCGCTGCGGTAGCTGCGATGATCGTGTGTTTACGTAAACATGAAGAAGGTGTCCCGTAGTCTGGAGCCGCCGCAGGATCATGTCAATAGGTAACCGTCAGTTAACATACGTGGCGATTTGGTGGTCTTTTATGTCGATCTCTCGTGGCCATTGACGGCTGGGGCATGTTTACGTAAACATCTGGCGAGAGCATCGGACGATCAGAGGTGGCAGTTGGACGGGACGACCCAGGAATCACCGGCGGGACGACGCTCGCGCAGGCGGCCGTCCATGGCCGACGTCGCCGCGATGGCCGGGGTCTCCAGCCAGACGGTCTCCCGGGTGGTCAACAACCGCAGCAACGTCGAGGAGGAGACCCGCCAGCGCGTGCTGTCGGCCATGCGGGTCCTCGGCTACCGGCCCAACACCGCCGCGCGCGCCCTGGTCACCGGCCAGTTCCGCACCCTGGGCCTGATCAGCTTCGGGCTGTCCAGCTTCGGCAACGCCCGCACCGTCGACGCCGTCACCCGGGCGGCGCAGCGCGCCGGCTACACCGTGAACATGATCGCCGTCGAGTCGCAGACCGAGCAGGCCGTGCACGAGGCGTTCGACCAGCTCACGGTGCAGGCGGTCGACGGCATCGTGCTCATCGAGGCGCAGATCCTCGACACCCCCTCGCTCCGGCTGCCGCCGGGCGTCCCGGTCGTGATGGCCGACGGCGACGTCAGCCACCGCCACCCCATGGTGGACACCGACCAGGCCCTCGGCGCCCGGCTCATCACCCGCCACCTGCTCGACCTCGGTCACGAGACCGTCTGGCACGTCGCCGGTCCCGAAGACTCCTACGCCGCGCGGCGCCGGGCCGAGTCCTGGCACGCCACCCTCAAGGAGGCGGGGGCCGCGACTCCGCAGTTACTGTTCGGCGACTGGAGCGCGGCCAGCGGCTACAAGGCGGGCCGCGAGCTGGCGCGGCGGCCCGGCGTGACGGCCGTCTTCGCCGCCAACGACCAGATGGCCCTCGGCGTGATGCGCGCGATGATCGAGGCGGGTCACCGCGTCCCCGAGGACGTCAGCATCGCCGGCTTCGACGACCTCGACGAGTCGGCCTACCTCTCCCCGCCGCTCACCACCGTCCGCCAGGACTTCGACGTGGTGGCCGAGAAGATCGTGGCGCTCATGATCGGCCAGATCGAGACCGGGACGGCCCCGTCCGCCACCGCTTTCGTCGCCCCCGAGCTGGTCGTCCGGCAGAGCACCGGCGCGCCGCCCCGTACGTGACCCAGAAAGAAGGGAGGAGCGGCGGGGGCCGCCCCGCGGGGGCGCCGCGCCGCGCGTGATAGCCGGTGCGGCCGGTTTGTGCCCCGGGGCCGGGGGCCCCCGCGGCCCCG
>NZ_JBSGFQ010000147.1:20142-26789 GCF_053603495.1 Nonomuraea sp. NPDC004186
CCACCCCCGCGGGCGGCCGGCCGCCCCCCCCCGGCCCCCCCCCCCCCGCCGACGATGAACGCCGTTCCTCGCGATGTCAGCCCGGTCCCCGGGACCGCCGGCGCCCCGTCACCGGCCGACCGGCTCCGGCGCCGGCTCGGCGGCGTGGCCTTCGGCGGCGACTACAACCCCGAGCAGTGGCCGGCCGAGACCAGGGCGGAGGACCTGCGCCTCATGGCCGAGGCCCGGGTGAACCTCGTCACCGTCGGCGTGTTCGGCTGGGCCCGCGTGGAGCCGGCGCGCGGCGCGTACGACTTCTCCCTCTTCGACCAGGTCCTGGATGACCTGCACGCGCACGGGATCACCGCCGACCTGGCCACCATGACGGCCTCGCCGCCGCCCTGGCTGGTCCACGAGCATCCCGAGATCCTGCCGGTCACCGCCGACGGGACCGTGCTCGGCCCCGGCGGGCGGCAGCACTTCTGCCCGTCCAGCCCGGTCTACCGCGAACGCGCCGCGCTGCTGGCGGAGCGGCTGGCCGAGCACTATCGCGGCCACCCGGCCCTCGGCCTCTGGCACGTCGGCAACGAGTACGGCTGCCACATCCCCGCCTGCTACTGCGAGGTGTCGGCGGACGACTTCCGCCGCTGGCTGCGCGAGCGGTACGGCGACGACATCGAGGCGCTGAACGACGCCTGGTCGACGGACTTCTGGGCGCAGCGCTACGCCACCTTCGACCACATCCGGCCGCCCCGCGTGGCTCCGACGTACCCCAACCCGGCCCAGCAGCTCGACTACCTGCGCTTCAGTAACGAGGCGCTGCGCGCCTGCTACGACCTGGAGGCCGGCATCCTGCGGCGCGTCACCCCCGACGTGCCGATCACCACGAACTTCCTGGCCGGCCTGAAGGCCGTGGACGTCTTCGACTGGGCGCCCGGGCTGGACGTCGTCGCGGTCGACTCCTACCCCGACCCCCACGACGAGCGGCCGCACCTCGGCCCCGGCCTGGTGTACGACACGATGCGCGGAGCCGGCGGCGGAGACCCGTGGATCCTCATGGAGCAGGCGCCGAGCGCGGTGAACTGGCGGGCCAGGAACGCCGTCAAGCAGCCGGGCCAGATGCGGCTGTGGAGCTGGCAGGCGGTCGCGCACGGCGCCGACGCGGTCCTCTACTTCCAGTGGCGGCAGTCACGGGGCGGCGCCGAGAAGTTCCACTCCGGCATGGTGCCGCACGCGGGCGCCGACAGCAGGGTCTACCGCGAGATCGTGGCGCTCGGCAGGGAGCTGGCCGCGGTGCCCGACCTGGCCGGCACGCGGGTGCGCAACCAGGTGGCGATCCTGCTCGACTGGAACAGCTGGTGGGCGCTCGAGCTCGACTCCCACCCCTCCGACGGCGTGCGCCAGCAGGACCGCCTGCTCGACCACTACGGACCCCTGTTCGAGCTCGGCGCGGGTGTGGACGTGGTGCCGCCGTCGGCCGACCTGACCGGCTACCGGCTCGTCGTCGTGCCCAACCTGTACCTGCTGGCGGGCGAGGACGCGCGGCGCGTCTCGGCGTACGTCTCCGGCGGCGGCGCGCTGGTCGTCTCGTTCTTCAGCGGGATCGTGGACGAGCACGACCGGGTCCACCTGGGCGGCTATCCCGCGCCGCTGCGTGAGGTCCTCGGGGTGCGGGTCGAGGAGTTCTGGCCGGCGGCCGAGCACGAGACGTTCCCCGTACGGGGCTGCGGTGCGCTGGCGCACCTCGAGGGGACGGCCGACCTGTGGCGCGAGGACCTGCGTCTCACCGGGGCCGAGCCCGAGGTCGTCTTCGACGGTCCCGACGGCCGCCCGGCCGTGACCAGGCACGACTTCGGCGAGGGAACCGCCCGCTACCTGTCGACCCGCCTCGACGAGCCCGCCATGCGGGCGGTCCTCGCGCGGGCGCTCGCCGAGGCGGGTGTCACGCCCGCCGTCGAAGGGCTGCCTCCGGGGGTCCAGGCGAGCGTGCGCGCCGGCGCCGGCCGCCGCTTCCTGATCCTGCTGAACCACACCGGCGAGAAGCACGACGTGACCCCCGGCGGGGAGTGGACCGACGCCCTCTCGGGAGAGGACGTCGAGTCCGTCACGCTGCCGCCCTCGGGCGTCGCCGTGCTCCGGTCCGTGGCGGGTCAGTAGACGAAGGGCCAGCCCGCGCTGTCGTACCCGAGGAGGTTGATCCCCAGCAGGGGCGCGCCGTTGTCGGCGTAGTAGTGGTAGTAGAGCACCTCGGCGTCGCTGTCGGGGACCACCGCCTGGTGGCCCGGCCCGTGCACGCTCCCGTGCCCGGCCAGGACCTGGGTGCCGCCGCCCGAGGTCATGGCGACGCCGTTGCGGTCCACGTACGGGCCGGTCACGCTGGTCGAACGGCCGACCATGATCCGGTAGGTGCTGCTCGCCCCCTGGCAGCAGGCGTCGAACGACACCCACAGGTAGTAGTACGAGCCGTGCCGGAAGATGAACGGCGCCTCGATCGCGGTCGTGCCGGTGCGCTGGGCCAGGCCGGTGATCGAGGTGCCGAGGCGCTTGCCGTTGGCGGGGTCGAGCTGGATGAGCTTGATCCCGGTCCAGAACGACCCGAAGGACAGCCACCAGCGGCCCTGGGCGTCCACGACGAGGTTCGGGTCGATGGCGTTGTAGTTGCTCGACGAGGTGGTCGAGATGACCATGCCCTGGTTCGCCCAGGAGCCTGACGCGCCCGTGGTGCTGGTGGCCAGGAAGATCGCCGAATTGCGCGAGCCGAACGTCGAGGCCGAGTAGTAGAGGTAGTAGCGCCCGTTGCGGTAGGAGATGTCGGGCGCCCACAGGCTGGCGCTGCCGCCGGTGTACGACGTGGTCCACGGCGCGCCGCCGGGGAAGACCACGCCGGCGTTGTGCCAGGCGGTCCGGTCGGTCGAGGTCTTGATCGTGATGTTGTCGCCGGTGTGCACCAGCAGGTAGGAGCCGTCGGGCCGCTTGACCACGCTCGGGTCGTGCACGCCGATGTCGCCCGTCACCCGTCCGGGGTTGGGATAGGCCGCCGGGGGAGTGGTCGGCGTGGCCAGCGGCACGGGCTCGGGTCGCACCGCGGCGGCACCGAGCAGGAGGGCGACGAGAGCTCGTTTCCACATGACGTGACCTCGGCGGTGGGGGCTTGACTGCGACAGTCAGGGTTACCGGTCACATGAGTGGTGTCAAGCACGCCTGCCGCCCTCGCAGGTCGGGCGCCTGAAACTTTCACACCCGACCCGCGCGCCGCTCATGACGAGGGCGGTTCGTTCAGCTCGCGCAGGCGTGCGCCCGTGCGACGCTCCCATTGGTCCGAGGGCCGAAAGTACTACCCCGCCGGCGGCCGAAAGGCCGAACCAGCACGAGCCCTTACGCCGATGAACCGGCGCCCCCGCGATTGTCACCATCGAGCCATGACCCACACGAAGGCGGGCCGGCTCATCCCCGCCGGACTGCTCGTCCTCAGCGCCGTCCCCGTGATCGCGGGCGCCATCCGCGCGGCCGAGCTGGCCGGCGGCGCCGCCATCACCCCGGACAACGCCCGCTTCATCGCCGCCCCCGCGCCCGTGCTGCTGCACATCGCCGGCGTCACCGTCTACAGCGTCCTGGGCGCCTTCCAGTTCGCGCCCGGATTCCGCCGCCGCAGGCCCGCCTGGCATCGGGCGGCCGGGCGGGTGCTGGTGCCGGCCGGCCTGGTCGCGGCCCTCGCCGGGCTGTGGATGACCCTCTTCTCCGACCTCCCGGCCGGCGACGCCGGGCTCCTGACCGTCTTCCGGCTGGCGGCCGGCTCGGCCATGGCCGGCTCCCTCGTCCTCGGCTTCGCGGCGATCCTGCGCCGCGACGTCGCCCGGCACCGCGCCTGGATGATCCGCGCGTACGCCCTCGCCATGGGCGCGGGCACGCAGGCGGTGGTCCTGTCCGCCTGGTACGCGGCCGCGGGCGCCGATCCCTATGGCGTCACCCGGGCCCTGCTCCACGGCCTGGCCTGGGGCATCAATCTCGCCGCGGCCGAATGGGCCATCCGCAGGACGGCCCCGGTCAGCCGGTCGGTGGGGCGGATCAGCCGTTCGGCGGGGTGAAGGGCTCAGCCGCCGATTCATGACATGGACGGATGTGTGGCTCGCTGCCGGATTGAGAGGCTGACGGCCCCTAGCCAGTCGGAAGGAGCGAGAACACATGCCAGAAGCGAGCGAGGGAAATACGGGCGCGGCGGTGAGCCGTCGTGGGGTGCTCGCCGGTGCGGGCGCCGCGGCGGTCACCCTGCTGGGCACGGGCGACGCCGAGGCCCAGGCCGCGCCGGAGGCGTTCGGGCCGGTGACCGTACGTCCGGGCGACATCCGCTACGACCAGCTGCTGCGCGGCAACAACTTTCGCTTCGTCGGCCGCCCGGACGAGATCCGCGTGGCCGGGTCGACCGAGCAGGTGGTGCGCGCGGTGCAGGAGGCGGTGCGGTCCGGCCGGCGGGTCGCGGTGCGCAGCGGCGGTCACTGCTTCGAGAACTTCACCGCCGACCCG
Source organism: Nonomuraea sp. NPDC004186 (assembly GCF_053603495.1). Lineage (NCBI taxonomy): Bacteria > Bacillati > Actinomycetota > Actinomycetes > Streptosporangiales > Streptosporangiaceae > Nonomuraea > Nonomuraea sp. NPDC004186. The sequence goes on from NZ_JBSGFQ010000147.1 coordinate 24,643, forward strand.
GCGGTGCGGATGCTGCTGGACCTGTCCCCGATGGACGCGGTCGGCTACGACGCCGGCCGGCGGGCGTTCTCCGTGCAACCCGGCGCCACCCTCGGTCACGTGTACCGGACGCTGCTCACCGGCTGGGGCGTGACGATCCCCGGTGGCAGCTGCCCGGAGGTGGGCGCCGGCGGGCACTTCGCGGGCGGCGGGTACGGGGCGCTGTCCCGGCGGTACGGCTCGGTGGTGGATCACCTGTACGGCGTGGAGGTCGTGGTGGTCGACCGCGACGGCACCGCCCGCGCGGTCGTCGCCACCCGCGACCCGGACGACCCGAACCACGACCTGTGGTGGGCCCACACCGGCGGTGGCGGCGGCAACTTCGGCGTGGTCACCCGGTACTGGCTGCGCTCGCCCGGCGCGACCGGCACCGACCCGTCCCGGCTGTTGCCCCCGGCGCCGCGGCGGATGGTGCAGCACGTGGTCATCTGGTCCTGGGAGCACATGACCGAGCAGGCGCTCACCGGGCTGATGCGTAACTTCGGGACCTGGCACGAGCGCAACAGCGCGCCCGGCTCCCCCTACGCCGGGCTGTACGGGCTCCTCCAGCCCTCGCACCGCTCCGGCGGGACCGTCATGCTGGTCGCGCAGATCGACGCGGACCTGCCCGGCGCCGGCGACATGGTGACCGGCTTCGTGTCGGCGGTGACGGACGGGGTCGATCTCACCCCGGTGTACGACCAGCGGCGGACGATGCCGTGGCTGCACCGGATGACCTGGCCGGGCAGCGGCGAGCCGGGCGACGTGATCACCCGGCGGTACAAGATCAAGGCCGGCTACCTGCGCCGCTCGTTCACCGAGACCCAGCTGGCGGCCGTCTACCGCAACCTGGAGAACGAGACCGGCGGGCCGGGCGCCGGCATGCTGCTGGTCGGCTACGGCGGGCAGGTCCGCGCGGTGGCGCCCGGGGCCACCGCGATCGCCCAGCGCGACGTGGTCATGAAGGCGGTCTACCAGACGGTCTGGGACGAGGAGAAGAAGGCCAGGGCCAACCTCGCCTGGGTCCGCGAGTTCTACCGCGACGTGTACGCCGGCACCGGCGGCGTGCCCGTGCCCGGCGAGGTCAATGACGGCTCCTACATCAACTACCCGGACGCCGACCTGGCCGACCCGGCGTGGAACACCTCGGGCGTGCCCGCGCAGACGCTCTACTACAAGGACAACTACCCGCGCCTGCAGCGGGTGAAGGCCCGGTGGGACCCGCGCAACGTCTTCCGGCACGCGCTGGCCGTCGAACCTCCCCAGGCCGGTTGACCGGCATCCGGGCTAGATTGTCCGCCGGGGGCAGGCGCCGGGGAGGAGGACGCGGATGAGCGATCCGCCGGCGCGGTGGTCCGTGGCGTTGACCGTCGGGCCGTACGCGCTGCTGGCGCTGCTGACCGGTGTCACCGTGGCCATCAAGGGTTCGGCGGGCGAGTCCCTGATCGTCGACCTGGTGCTGTGCGCGCTGATGGCGGCGTGGATGCTGGGCGTCTTCACGCTCCGTCCCGCCTGGCGCGAGCGGGCGCCGGTGATGGCGGTGTTCTGCGCGGTGCTGATCCTGCTCATGGCGATCCTGGCGATCAGGGACCCGTGGTTCGGGGCCTTCACCCCCGCCGGGTACGTCTACGCCTTCCGGCTCCTGCGCTGGCCGTGGCAGCCGGTCGGCGTCGGCGCGGTGGCGGTGGTGGCGGGCACGGCGCAGGCGTACGGCGTGGACAAGACCACGGTCGCCGGCCTGGCCACCTACGGCGCCGTCGTGGCCGCGAACGCCCTCCCCATGTGCGCCTTCGCCTGGTTCGCCCGGCGCGGCGCCCGGCAGAACGAGGAGCGGGAGCGCGCGCTCCAGGAAGCCCGTGAGGCGAACCGCAGGCTGGCGGCGTCGCTGGCGGAGAACGCGGCCCTGCACGAACGCCTGCTGGCACAGGCGCGCAACGCCGGCGTACAGGACGAGCGGCAGCGGATGGCGCGGGAGATCCACGACACCCTGGCGCAGGGGCTGACCGGCATCGTCAGCCAGCTGCGCGCGGCCGAGCACGCCGGCGACGATCCGGCGGCCTGGCGCGGGCACGTCGCCGCCGCGACCAAGCTGGCCAGGGAGAGCCTGTCGGAGGCGCGGCGGTCGGTGC
>NZ_JBSGFQ010000148.1:0-26750 GCF_053603495.1 Nonomuraea sp. NPDC004186
CCCTGTTCAGCTTCCGGCTGATCGTGCGGACGGTGGCCAGGTAGTGACGCAGGAGCCGGCGGAGGGCGAGGTGCCGTACCTGCAGGGTCTCCTCTTCTTCGGCGCGCTCGCGGGCGAACAGACGCAGCAGGTCGTGCAACCGGTAGCGGTTAGGGACGTAGTTGTCCACCAGTTGCGCATCGACCAGGTGATCGAGCAGATACTGCGCTCGTTCCTCGGGGAGATCGGCCAGCGCGGCCGCGGCGGACAGGCTGACATCAGGCCCGTCGAGCATGCCCAGCATCCGGAACATCCGCGCCGCGGCCCGGCCCCGCAGATCCCCGTGCAGATCCTGGTAGCTGGTCTGGAAGCTGGCCCGTACCGCCCGATCGTCGACACGCAACTCGTCCAACCGCCGCCGGCTGTTCTCCAGCCGGTTGACCAGGATCGCCAGCGACCAGGCCGGCCGAGCCCGCAATCGTGCCGCCGCCAGGCTCAATGCCAGGGGCAGACCACCGCACAGCCGTATCACCTCGACCGCCTCAGCGGGCTCGGCGGCGACCGTCCCCTCTCCCACCATGGCACGCAGCAGGTCGAGGGCCTCTCCGCCAGACAGCACATCCAGCGCAATCTGTACGGCGCCCTCGAAGGAGGTGAGCTTGCGTCGACTGGTGATCAGCACCGCGCACCCGGGGCTACCGGGAAGCAGCGGCCGAACCTGCGCGACGTCGCGCGCATTGTCCAAGACGACGAGTATGCGCTTGCCGTAGGTCAGCGAACGGAAGCGGCCCGCGGCCTCCTCCAGCGTCGCGGGTATGGCCGAGTCGGCCACGCCGAGCGAGCGCAGGAAGCGGCGTACGGCCTCCATCGGCTTCACTGAGCCGGTTTCCGGCGTATGGCCGTGCAGGTCGATGTACAGCTGGCCATCGGGAAAGTCGCCGGCGACGGCATGCGCGATGCGCAGAGCCAGCGACGACTTCCCGACCCCACCGAGCCCGCTGATCTGGCAGATCCGCAGCCCGTCCGATCGGTCCCCGCTGAGCATCTCGTACGCGCGCGCCAACTCGGCCGATCGCCCCGTGAAGGAGACCGGGCCGGCAGGCAGCTCCGCGGGCACCGGCGGGAGCGGTACGCGTTGCTGCTCCGCTGCCGGGCGGCCATGACGCACGAGAACGGTAGCGGACTCACCGGCCGATACGGTGAGGTCGTCATCCTCCAAGATGCGCTGGTGCAGCTGCTGCAGCTCGCTCCCGGGATCGATCCCCAGCTCCTCGACCAGCCGCCCGCGCAGGTCACGGTAGGCGGCCAGCGCGGCTGCCCGTCTGCCGTCCTGGCACAGCGCCACCATCATGAGCTTGACCAGCCGCTCCCGCAGCGGATGCTCGCTGATGAGCAAGGCCAGCTCGGCGACGGCCTCCCGATGCCGCCCCAGCCGCAGGTCGATCGCAACGCGCTGCTCGACCGTGCTCAGCCGCTCTTCCTCCAATGTCGCGCCGTACGTGTCGCGCAGCCAAGCACCCGCCACATCGGCCAGGAACGGCCCCTGACACAGGCCCAGCGCCTGTCGTAGCAGCTCGCTCGCCGTGGCAGGATCGCTCGCGTGCGCGGACGCCACCAGGTCCCGAAAGCGCAGCAGGTCCACCCGCGCCGGGTCGAGGCTCAGCCGGTATCCCGGCGGAGAGGTGGACAACTCGACGTCGGACATCTGAGCGAGCAGTCGTCGGAGCCTGGATATGTATCCCTGAACGGCGTTGCGCGCCGAGGGCGGAGACTCCCGCTCCCAGACCGCCCTCATCAACCGATCGAGAGGAACCGTCCGACCCATGTTGAGTAACAGCATCGCCAGCACCGAGCGCTGATGCGGAGTGGCGGGCCCGACGAACGTGTCACGCGCCCAGATCCCAACCGGCCCCAGCAGGCGGAACTCTACGTCGTCCAGCTGGCGCGTCTGTGGGAATCGGCTGTCAGACGCCGCCATACCCTCGCACGCCGCACGGCTCCAGGGCGGGCTCTTCACAGCTCATGACGATCATTGTAGTGCTCGCTGCGTGCATAGATCGTCACATATGTGGCGGCGCATGCCGCACTACGTGGACACATGTGATCTTCAACGACAGGACTGCCCGCTTAAAGATGATCTTTCGGTCGATTTTACGGATGGTCGGCTTGGCTGGTCCCGCTCTTGATCGTCTACGTGAGGAGAGTCGTGGAAGTCCAACGACAAGGCCTCGGGGTGTCGCGGCGGCAGGCGTTGCATACCTCGCTGACGGCGGCCTCCGCCCTGGCGGCGACCCAGACGGGCGCGACGCCGGCACGGGCAGGCGCGGAGGTGGCCCAGGCGGCCCCGGCATCGGCGCAGGCCGATGCGGTGACCGCGGGTCCGCGTGGTCAGTTCGCCCGGAAAGTGGAGGTAGTCGGCTACACCGATATGGATCACCGGCCGGCCTTCAAGATGGCGATCCGCCGTGTGGGAGAGCGGTGGTACCTGTACACCGGTCACTTTTGGGACTCGGGCTGGAGCGTCGTGGACGTCACCGATGCGCGGCGGCCGGAGGTGGTGGCGTTCGTGCCAGGGCCGAAGGACACCTGGACGCTGCAGGTGGATCTGCACGGCGACATCATGGAGACCCCCTGGAGCAGATCTTCCCCAATTCCGGCGGCGACCCGGACGCGGCCTTCGAGGAGGGCCTCTACATCTGGGACATCAAAGACCCCGTACGCCCCCGCAGGCTCGGCCACTACACGACCGGCGGCACAGGGACGCACCGCAACCTCTATCCGGGCGGCCGCTACGTGCATGTGGCGGCGGGCGTGAAGGGATTCCGCGGCAACATCTACACCATCGTCGACATCGAGCACCCGGCCCAGGGAGGTGGGGCGCTGGTGGGTGCCGGGACAGCGGGACGGTGAGGAGGGCACGCCCGCGCCCGAGCTGCCGCACCCGCACGGCTTCTGCTGCGCGAACGGCGCGGACGTGTCCCTGCACGGGCCCCCGTACGTCACCGGCGACCTGGCCTACCTGCCCTACGGCGCGGCCGGGCTTGTCGTGCTGGACATCTCTGACGTGACCGAGCCGAAGCCGGTCGGGGGGCTGAACTTCAGTCCGCCCTTTCACTCCCGCTTCGGGGTGCACGGCGTGCTCCCGATCCCGGACAGGAGGATCGCGTTCGCGAACTCCGAGAACGTGTCCTACGGCAAGGGCGCCGCCCCGCACGCCTCCATCGTGGACATCTCCGACCCGGCCAACCCCTGGCTGCTGTCCCTGCTGCCGACGCCCGAACCACCACCCGGAGCGCCGTACCCGGACTTCTCGAGCAGGGGCGGCTGGAGCGGTCCGCACAACATCAACCAACACCAGCACCACCCCGACGTGCAGAAACAGGGCGACCTGTTCTATGTCGCGCACTTCAACGCCGGCCTGCGGATCTATGACGTCTCCAACACCCGCCTGCCGCGCGAGGTCGGCTACTTCGTGCCCCGGACCCCGTCCGCAGGTACGGCCCGATGCCCGAGGGGGAGTTGGTGGCCCAGACGGAGGACGTCGTGGTGGACACCCGCGGCAACATCTACATCTCCGACAAGAACCAGGGCATCCACATTTTGCGCTACACCGGCTGACGCAACCTCACCCGCACCTGCCCGGCCCGGCCGCGCATGAGTGGTCCAGCTGAGCTTCCCCCAAGGCCAGGTAGTTAAAGTCGCCGTGATGCTGTCAAGCACACGAGTTCTCAGGACATGGCAACGGAGATCCAGTAGAACGGTGATCTTCCACAACCAGCCGTCGAAGAACTGGACCTCCGTTGCTTGCCGAGTATGCCAGCTCTGCTGTTTCCCGCGCTTTCGAGACGGGCTCTTCGCCCCGCTCGGCAGCCGGAAGATTGTTCGCTCCCGGGCATCTGGGGGGAACTGACCGCGCTCGTGCCGTTCGAGCTCGTCGATGCGGTCCTTGATGAGACACGCAACGTGCAGCGTCGTCTGCGCGCTCTGCCCTCCCGTGTCGGGGTCTACTTCCTGCTGGCGATGTGTCTGTTCCCCGAGGTCGGCTACCTGCTGGTCTGGCAGAAGCTGACGGCCTCGCTGACCGCTTTGCCGGTCGTGACGCCCACCGCCAAAGCCCTGCGTGATCTGCGCCGCAGGGTCGGCGGCGCGCCGATGCAGCGCCTGTTCGAGGTGCTGAGCGGACCGCTGGCCCAACCCACGACGCCCGGAGTACGGTTCGGGGCCTACCGCACGGTCTCCTTCGACGGCTGCAGTTCTCTCAAGGCCCCCGACACCGCCCGTAACCGGGCCTGGCTGGGCCGCCCTGGCCACGGCGGCTATCCCCTGCTGGAGCTGATGACGCTCGTCGAGACCGGAACGCGGGCCCTCATCGGCGCGGTCTTCGGCCCCACCGGCGAGGGCGAGAGCGGCTATGCCCGCCGCCTGCTGCACCTACTGAAGCCGGACATGCTCGTGTTATGGGACAAGGGCTTCGACGGCAACGCCTTCCTCGCCCAGGTCAGCGCCACCGGCGCCCAGGTGCTCGGCCGGCTGCGCAGCAACCGGCGCACCCCCATCCTGGCCACACTCACCGACGGCTCCTACCTGTCCGTGATCGGCACCCTGCAGATCCGCGTCATCGAGGCCCGCGTAACAGTGACCTGCGGCGACGGCACCACCTTCACCGGCACCTACCGCTTGGCCACCACATTGACCGATGCCCGCCGCTACCCGGCCGCCGCCCTGGTCAGGCTCTACCACCAGCGATGGGAACACGAGTCCGCCTACTACGCGCTCCGCCACACGATCATGCAAGGGCGGATCCTGCGCTCAGGCGACCCCGCCGGCCTGGAACAGGAGATGTGGTCGGTGCTCACGCTCTATCAGCTCCTTCGCACGGTGATGGTCGACGCCGCCGAGTCCCGGCCCGGCACCGACCCCGACCGCTGCGGCTTCTCCATCGCCCTGCACGCCGCCCGCGACCTGGTAATTCAGCCTGGCGACAACCCCGGCAACGCCACCGGCCTGGTCGGAAGCATCGGACGCCGCGTCCTGGCCGCGCTGCTGCCACCCCGCCGCCCACGTGTGAGCACCCGCAAGGTCAAATCACCCATCTCCCGCTACAACGAACGACTCGACGACGGCAGACCCGACCACAGCCGCACCATCACCAACCTCGACATCACCCTCCTGCCACCCCCACCCACACTGCCTGCCACGTCCCGAGACGAGCGACCCATCGCCGCGGCCGACCGCCGCAGACAACAACAAGTCCTGGCCCTCCTTCACCAAAACCCCAACCGCCCCTGGAAGGCCCGCGACATCGCCCAACACCTCGGTGATGTCACCCTGAACACGATGTATCGGCAACTATCGCGCTGGGCAGCCAGCCGACTCATCCACAAGATCAAACCAGATGTCTACACCGCCGAGCCGACCTCAGCAGCGCTCTTGCCAGCAGCCCAGAAATCTTAACTACCTGGCCTTGGAGCTTCCCCCAGTTCTCCGGACACTTGACCTGAGGTCACCCTTGATCATCAGGAAGGATGTCCTTCATGCCCGCACCTCACCCTCCCGAGTTCCGGCGCCGCGCGGTCGAGCTTGCGCGCCAAGGTGACAAACCGCTTCTCCATCTCGGCTTCGGCTCTGGGTCCGGTGAACCCGAGCAGGATGTCGTCGCAGTACCGGACGTAGCGCAGCCGCCGGAAGCCGGGATCTCGGGGATCCCCGCTGGGCATGCTCCACAACTGCTTGCGCAACTCCCGCGCCGTGGCGTGGTCTCCGCGCTTTGTGCGCCCGCTCTCTGGCGGCGCGCACCCTGGCATAGGCGGTGTCCTGCCTGCGGATCCGCTCTCGGGTGCAGTGCGGGATCAGAACCTTCTCGACGAAGTCGTCCAGCAGGAGCCGTACCACTTCGTCGACGAGCTTGTCCGACCACGGCGGAAGACCCAAGGGTCTGGTTGTCTTGCCGTTCTTCTTCGGGATGTGGATCCGCTTGACTGGGCTCAACCGATACCGCTCGTACCACAGCGCCTCGATCTTGCCGATCGACATGCCGTCCACGGTCTCCCCAGAGGCCCCGGGCGTCATCGCCCCCTTGTTGGCGTAGATGCGCCCGTAGGCCAGCAGATACAACTGCGGGTTGAACAACTGCCGATATAACTCCTTCAACGGCAGGCCACGCCTGCCGCGCTCACGCAGGACACCCAGCACCGTTTCGGCGCTCTGCATTACGCATACCTCCCGACCCTGAGGTGTCCGATCACCTGGCCCCCTTCGCCCTGCGTCCGGCTCTTCCGGACTCCTTGGCCGGTCGTGACTCCGGCGACTACTACGAGGCCTCCGTCGCCATAGAACTCGCGTCCCGTAGGCGATCCCATGTTCGTCCTGGCCGTACGTGACAGCGTGAGGTAGGCGTTCCACTCAACTCCTTCAATGCCCTCACTGGGCCTCGCTCCGCGCTCGGAAAGTGCCCAGGTCATGGCACTAAACCCGGGCAGAGCGCGGCGTCGGCTTCGGGCGTCGATTTCCGACGGATGCGACCTTCCATCAACTGGAGATTGGGATTCAGGCAATTCAGCTTTCGCCATATCACGCGGGTCCCACGACGCGCCGTCTCCAACGCCTGAGCACGACCGCCGCTTCAATGACATGCTGCTGTCCCTTCACCTTTCGGATCCAGGTAAGCCATCGGACCCAGGAACCTCCTTCCAATTCCCCCCGGCTGAGCCGGGGATACGACCGGGCGTCATGGCGCACTGCCACCGGTCGCTGACCTGCACCGCATCCGGCAAAGCGCGTCGAATCGCCTCGCCGTAGGCGCCCGACCCGTCACGGCAGACGATCTCGACTCCGGGGTGGCATCGCAGCCAGGCCTCCAGGACGGCGGCACCGCGCCCGGGCAGCACGTCGATCCGCTCGCCGGTCTCGGCGTCGGTGAGGATGGTGGCGTAACGGTGGCGGCGCTTGAGAGCGAAGTTATCGACACCCAGCACACGCGGGATCCGCAGCGGTGGCCGCGGCAGCCGCATGAGCAGGCGCAGTGCCGTGGACCTGGAGACCGCGACGGCCAGGACCGCTGAGAGCCGAGCCCCTGCCCGGCCGGCCAGCTCTGTGACCACGGCGCCCAGTTGGCTCGTGAGCCGACGAGTTCGACGCTGGTAGCGCTCGAGCAGCCCGGGGACCTGCTCACGAAACGTCTGCCGGCCACATTCCCATGCCGGGCAGAGCAGACGCCGTCCCTGTAGCGACACCACCACCCGCCGCCCGTCGACCGGGACATCCGTGACCGTTCGGCTGGCGTAGCCGTGCACCCGACCGGTCAGCGCCCCACACACCGGGCATGGCGCCGGCTCGTCGCGAGTACGGGCCATGACCCGAATGAGGTCGTCCTCGTCTTCTACTGCCTCGGTGACCAGGACAGACAGTCCCGCAAACACCACACTGGTAAGATCGTCGATCTTCAGCACGGCCCAGCCTGGCAGGCATCACGCCGCGCATCACCGATTACGGGCCAGTGCCGTTAAGTTGACACTCCCCATGTCAGGCGGAGCGCGAGCCCATAGAGCAACCCCGGGTTGCTCAGGTCTTACGAGGTCGCCGCTACCAGGGCTAGAAACATATAAGGTCACCCACTGTGCTCAGTTTGAACCAGTCGTTTTGCCCATGCCCGACTCTCGCGGTGGCGCAAGCCCCGGCTCGTGGTTTCGTGCTCCACTTGCATTCCACCCATGTTCCGGTGCCCGCGCTGTTTTTGTAGTTGTTCTGGCAACGCCATATAGAACCGCCGCCGTTCTGCCTGTGCTGGCCAAGCTTGAAATAGCCGCTGGCCTTCTTGCTCTGTACGTAGGTTGCGTTCCGGTCGCTCCGATAGCACATCACCGCGTCTGAGATGTCGTTTTGGGGTCCAAAGCAGCGCATATTTCTGCCGTTGCCTCCAGAGAAGACCCGGCTATGGCTGACCTGCGTACCGACCTTCCAGTACGTAGAGGCAGCGCTCGCTTGGGACGCGAGTCCGACCGAGAAACCGGCGGCAAGGGCTATCGCCACCGAGCTTGATAGCAGGTGTCTTCCGGTGAGTCGCATTTCGTATCCTTCCTTGCACGCTTTGAGATTCAGCTTAGAATTGGCCGCTGAAAGGCCAGTTAAATGCCGCTGAAATGGCGCCGGTCAGGCGCTTGGGCCGATGTAGCGCAGCACGTAGATGCCTTGGTTCTGTCGGAGATGTAGATATAGCCGCGCCGGTCCACGGCCACGTCCTCTGTCTGGGCCACCAGGCTGCCTTCCGGTATCGGCCCGTACCTGCGGGTGGGTCGGGCGGCACGAAGTAGCCGACCTCACGCGGAGGCGGGTGTTGGAGACGTCGTACACCTGCAGCCCGGCGTTGAAGTGCGCGACGTAGAACAGGTCGCCCTGCCGCTGCACGTCGGGATGGTGCTGATGGTGGTTGATTGATGCCAGAAACTCGGTGATGGGGTTGACGTGTGGTTCGCTGCTGGTGTTTAGGTCGAGCATGATCGCTGTCCATGGCGTTGCGTCTGCTTTATCTGATCTTTGTCCGTCTCGCGGGTTGGTTGGTGCTCCCGGGCCGCTCGCAGAGGTCGAAGGAGGTGGAGATCCTTGTCCTGCGTCATCAGCTGGCGGTGTTGCGTCGGCAGGTGGCCAGGCCGCGGCCGTCATGGGCTGATCGGGCGCTGATCAGCGGGCTATCGCGACTGCTGTCTCCAACTGGTCGTCTGCGGTTGTTCGTGACGCCAGGCACGCTGTTGCGATGGCACGCTGATCTGGTAAGGCGCCGGTGGACATTCAAGTGCCACAGCCAGGGCCGGCCTCGCACACGTCCTTGAATCCGGGTCCTGGTTCTTCGCCTGGCCCGGGAGAATCCGCTGTGGGGGTATCGGCGGATCACCGGAGAACTCGCCGGTCTGGGCCACCGGGTTGGCGCCTCCACTGTGTGGCTCATCTTGAACAAGGCCGGCATCTACCCCGCACCGCGACGCACGGGACCGGCTTGGGGTGAGTTCCTGCGCGTTCAAGCCTCAGGGATCTTGGCGTGCGACTTCTTCCACTGTGACACCGTGCTATTCCAACGTCTGTACTGCCTGGTCGTCATGGAGATCTCCACGCGTCAGGTGAAGTTCATCTCCATGTTCGACGAGGTGTTCACCAGCGAGGGCCTCTGCATCCTCCAGACGCCACCACGGACCCCGCAGGCGAACGCATTCGCCGAACGCTGGATCGGCGGTCTACGCCGAGAGCTCCTTGACCGGATCCTCATCGTCAGCGCCCGGCACCTGCGGCGCGTGCTGGCCGAGTACGAGACGCACGTCAACGAGCATCGGCCACACCGCTCTTTAGGCCACGCCACTCCGCTACGCGCTCTTCCCGACCCTGCCGAGGCCGATATCAAGGTCATCCGACGTGATCGCCTCGGCGGCCTGATCCATGAATACGCGCAGGTCGCATAGGGCGGCCGAGTTTCTGGCACCCACAAGCTGATTGGTCTGACGGTGACCCCGGTACTGTGCCCGACACCAGGACAGCCTGACAGCCTCACAGCGCGCTGCGCAGCTCAGGGCCCGGACTGCGGTCGGTCCGTCCGGGCCCTGACCGAGGTACTGGCAGCACTGCGCCCACTGATGTTCGAGCCGTAATCCTTGCGCGCACACCCGCCGTGACCAGGAGACTGATCCCTTCGGCGTTACGTGGTCTGCGCCCCTGTTACAACCAGGCTCCCACCAGCGGCAATCTCACGATGGTGAGGGGGCCCGGATGTGAGGTGGCGCGGCACAGCGAAGGGGCCCTCGGTGGTCGGCCTGGCGGAGGTCGCCGGCCTTGAGGGGCGGACGCGGCGGCCACAATGGGACAGCAGACGACGAACACCCCCCGCCCGGCGTTGAGGACGGGGGTGCCTGCCCTTCGTTGCGGGACGTCAGAAAACGATGGTCCACCCTTCGCGGTTGGCCTGGTCTGCGGTGTAGGCGACCCCATGAATTTTGAGCCCGGCGTCATCCAGGAGGGTGATCGCGCCGCCGTTGTTGCCCGGCTGCAGCGCTTCGCTGACCGGCACCACCAGGGTGGCCCCGGCCGCGAGCGGCCCGGCCGGCAACGCGAGGGTGCGCTTGGCTCGAGTCCGGGCGGGTCTTCGATCGCGTGTGGCCGCCTGAAGTCGCCCTGGCAGGTCCCTGACTGCTCTCCCCTTCAGTCGGCCAGGTAGGAGATCGAGCGAACCTCGTAGCCGGCGTTCCTGGAGCCGCGTACGTGCATCAGCATCGCACCGCCCTCATAGGAGTAGGCGCACGAGTAGCCCTGCGGCTCCTTGCTGCAGCCCTGGAAGAAGCGGGTGACGCCGCGCGGGTCGTAGGTGACCTTGAAGTTTCGCCACCAGGCGAAGGGCGCAGTGTTACAGGGGGACGGCCGGTCGGGTCGCGCTGGGCGTTTCAGCCCGGGGTCGGGGAGGACCGCCGCATCGCTGCGGCGGTCAGGCTCGGCATGCTGAAGCCATCGTGACGCTGGCCTGCGCCGTGTTCACCGGCCTGTGGCTGACCGCGGCCCGGACGTCGCGGGCTATCCCGGGCGGCGTCCCCATGCCGAGATCAGCGGAGCGAGGGTGAGGTCGAGCTCGCCGGCATCGATGGCGGCCAGGTGCGCGTCGATCTCGGCGTCGTGGGCCAACCCGTCGGCGAGCAACTCGGCGCGGACCATGCGCACTGTCGCGGTCTCCAGCCGGTCGCAGGCTACCCCGCCGACCGGGAAGCAGCCGGCCGCCGTGACATCGACCAGGCCGGCCGCACGCAACGCCCGCGGCAGCGTACGGCCGTAGCGCAGGTCGGCGCCGCGGCGGGTCATCAACTCCCGGACGGCGCGCCGCAGCCGGTTGGCGCGCTGCTGTGCCGGGCCAACCTCGTCGAGGCAGGCCAGCGGCTGCAGCTCGGTATCGGCGTCCTCGACCAATAGCCAGCCACCGGGGCGCAGCGCCGCCACCATTGTCGCCAACGCCCGGGCACGGTCGGGGACGTGGACGAGCACGAGCCGGGCGTGTACCAGGTCGAATGTGCCTGGCTGCGGCGGCGGGTCCCCGACGATGTCGTGCCGGAGCACCTCGTACCCGCCGTGCGGGTCCAACCAGGCAGGATTGATGTCCGTGGCCAGCACGTAACCGGTTGGTCCGACGGCTGTGGCGAGTGCCTCGGGAATGCTGGGGCCTCCGGCACCGACTTCCCAGCAGCGCCAGCCCGCCTTCACTCCGAGCCGGTCGAAGTGTCCCCGTGTGACATCGTCGAACAGCTCGGCCAGCCAGGTGAACCGCTCGCCCGCCTCCGTCCGGGCGTTGTCGAGCAAGTAGCAGTGGTCCGGGGCAGACCGGGGGGTGTGCGGCGATGGGGGGCCGGATCCCGCGTCAGCAGTATTCACCGCCCCGACTGAGGTTGTGTCCGGCTCGGACCCAGGGTCGGCGAGGGGTTGCGATGAACTCATGCCTACATCCTCACGACCTTCCGCGTGCTGTGTCAGCGCGACATGGAATGAAACCAGACGGCCTCCAGGACTGGCAAAGATCGAGGATCGGACCAGATTTTGGCACCGTGCCACTACACAACGAATGCGGTCGAAGTACGCCAAAACGCGCCGCGTGGCGTAGGCCCCAGTTCTCAGTGTTGGTGTCGCCGGGCCGCTGGGTCGTGTTCGGCGGTGGTGCGGGCGAGGGTCTCCTCGCCGAGGCGTACGTAGCGGCCGAGGCTGGCCAGGTGCTGGTGGCGGCTCCTGGCCTGGAGTTCGGGGGGTGGTGCGGCCGGCCACGACCGCCACGGCCTCCACCATCACCGCTTCCTCGAGCATCTCATCGGCCAGCAGCCGCGTTGTAGGTGGCATCCTGCAGACGGGCCTTGACGCGTTCGAGGGGGTCTGGGCGGTGGGCGGGCTCAACCGTCTTCTGGCTCGTCGGGGTATGACCCGAACTCGCGCATGTACTCGTAGAAGGCGTCGTCGTCCCAGGGCCGTTCGAGGAACTCGGGTTCGAAGGCGTCGTCAGGGATGTCGAGAGATTCGGAGTACTTCAAGAGCATGATCATGAAGTTGCACGCCTCACGTACCGCGCCGACGGCGTAGGCCATCCTTTGGAGCTCCGCCGCCAGCAGCACCGGCCGCGCCTCGACCCGTGCGCCGAGCACGGCGTCGAAGTCGGTCAAGCGCAGTAATTGCCCGTCCCGGGTGCCGATGAACACCTCGATTGGATCGCCGCCCTCGTCACGGCGAAGCACGAAATCGGACACCCGTACGCGCAACTCCACGGACTGGCCGGGAGCCTGAGCCACCACCTCTCGCAGGTCCGCGCCATCCAGAAAGATCCCCACCAACTCGGCGACGCTGCACAGCGCGATGCCCTCGGCGTCGAAGACCGCAGCGCCCGCAGACAACGGAATGGTCTGACTGTCCCCATTCCGGCTGACCTGCCCGGAGACGGAGATCAGACGTTCTCGAATCAGGTCGCGAAATTCCAGGTGCGGCTGCCCCAGCCGACCGAGAGGCCCGTCCGCGGGGATCGGCCTTTCCGGCGTCACCAGCTCAATGCCGTAGTAACGGGCCTTGGCGACCGCGCCCGCGGTGAAACCGCTGGAGGAGACCATTACCATCTGATCCAGCTCCAAGTGCATCTCGGAAGTCACGCCTTTTCGTGTTTCTATATTTTACCTACATTCCGCGTCGAGAGGCTGCACAAATGCCACTCGCCGCCATATAGATTTTCTTGCCATTGCCAAGCCGTAGAAATTCGGCTTTGCTATTCAGCGGGGCCCGACTTCTGGCGAAGGAGAACGCGTATGAAGACATGGGTTCGTACGGTGACAGCGATCGTGGTCATCGCAGGCACGATGACGCTGACCTCCTCACCTGCGCACGCCAGCTCTTGCGGGTGGTGGTCGTCCTTCTTCGGTTGCACAACCCGGGCCGCGAACGCTGGCGACCTGGCCTCCCTCCTCGGCCTGGCAGGAGGGCTGGGGAATACACCCATCCTGCACCGGTAGGCGGAGGGCTGCTTCCCTTCGGGCGATAGAACGGCCCCGCCCTTACGGGGTGTATTCGAGGGGTCGTCGCAACACGGTGATCGCTCACTGGCGGTGGCCAGCATAACGAGCCGACTGGGTTTCCGTATCCTCTGAGTTGCGGAGGATACGGAAACCCAGGAGTCGCAGGCGAGAAGAACGCCCACGTGGGTGCCACGAAGCCGAGCGAGATCAGGCCGGTTCGGTAGCCTCGGTGAATGGTGAAGATCTTGGTCAGGTGCGCGTGGACGGGTCGAAGCCGACCACGGCCGCCCCCGCCGTGAGGAACGCCCGTCTCCACGGACACCACGTCATACCTGATCCTTTCGCAGCGCGGTCACGTCGCGTCGATAATCGCCGACGGCACCCGGCGACGCCACCCGAACGAAACCGGATGACATGCACAAAAGGGTTACCACGGCGCTTCGGGCCTCGACGGCGAGCCGTGGGGCAGGCGAGCATCATCGGGGCAGGATGGACCGATGATGCCCGCCTGCCTGGCCGGCCTACATCGCCCTCGCCCCGCGTGGTCGCATTGTCGCTGCAACATGCTGTGAAGATCAGCCAACGTGCCACACGTGAAAGAAAAGATCATCTTGCTCTGACCAGCGAGAAGAGGTCGTCAACCCAAGATAACGATTGAGACGACCTGGAAAAGGTCCGGTCGACCTACACCGAACAAGGCACCTCGATCGCAGCCCTCGCCCGCGTCCACGGAGTCAGCCGCGCCGCCATCCGGACCGCACTGGGCGACCTCCTGCCCGATCAGAGCGTCCCATCCCCTTGGCCAGCCTGACCCAGGCTGACCGAGAAACACCCCTGTCGACCTGCGGCTCAGCGCTAAGCGCTAATACCCGGCCGGATCTTCCCGCTGCCCCAGGCTGGCCCACATCGCTCCCGGCCGCGTCGTGATCACGCCGCCCGCCCGGCCCGAGGTGACCCAGCAGAACGGCTACGTCCACGCCGGCGCCAGCAGCGCCATCGCCGACAGCACCGGCGGCTACGCGGCCTTCACCCTGTTCCCCGAGGGCACCTCGGTCCTGACCGTGGAATACAAGATCAACCTGCTCGCGCCCGCGGCCGGCGACCACATCGAGGCCGTCGGCACCGTCCTCAAGCCCGGCCGCACCCTCACCGTGTGCTGCCTGGAGGTGTTCGCCACCCACCAGCAGCAGCGCACACTGATCGCCACCGGCCAGCAGACCCTCATCTGCGTACCCGAACGCCCCTGAAAACGCCACTGGCCGAGGCTTCGGTTGCCGCTCAACCCCTGGGACCGGGGCGGTTCCGGCATCACAGGAGAGGGAGCGGAGAGGGGGTCTTGATCTCTTGGAGGTGCAGGAGAGTGGTGACGCGCTGGGCGCCGTGCAGGGAGAGACGGAGCAGAATCCGCTGGAGGTCCGGGACGTCGCGGGCGGCGATGAGCAGGATCATGTCGATCTCTCCGGTGACGACGTCGGCGGAGAGCACCTCGGGGATCGCCTTAAGGGTGTCGGCGAAGGCGCGCTCGGTCTGGGGGGTGTGCCGGGCGAGCGTGATCATCACATAGGCCTTGAGGGGGAATCCGGCCTGTGGGGGGTCCAACTCGGCCCTGATCCGCCTGATCACTCCTGATTCCTTGAGCCTGCGGACGCGGTGCAGGGTGGCGGCGGGTGAGAGCCCGACCAGCCGGGCGAGTTCCACGTTGGTGCGGCCCGCGTCCTGCTGGAGCTCGGTCAGCAGCCTGCGATCAATTTCATCAAGCGAATCGGCCATCTCACAAAATATAGTTGCGCATACAGGATCCGGTGCCGATTCTTCGGTCGCACGTTGCTGATCCTTGGGGCATGACGACGAATCGTTCGGCGACCCTGTCCGCCCTCATGGCAGCCGGAGTCCTGTGGGGGGTGACCGTCCCCCTGATCAAGATCGCTCTCGCTGGCTGGGGTCCGGTCTGGCTGACCGTCGTACGCTTCGCGCTGGCCGCGGTCCCGCTCCTGTTCGTGGCCGACCGAGCCCGTCTTCGACGGGCCGCCTCGCCCAGGGTGGTCTTCTGGGGCGCGGCCGGCTATGCCCTCGTGATCGTCCTGCAGGGGCTGGGAATCGAACGCACGAGCGTCGCCCACGCCTCACTGATCATCGGCCTGACCCCTCTGCTCGCCGCGATCGCCACGGTCGCGCTGGGCCGTGCCAGGGTTGGCCGCACCGCTTGGACGGGCTTCGCCCTGGCGTTCGCGGGCATCGCGCTGGTCGCCACCAGCGGTGGCGGCTCGGCCTCCCTCGGCGGCGACCTGCTGATCCTGGTCAGCGTTTTGCTCAGCGCCACCTTTCTGCTCGCTCAGGACCGCCTGCTGGTCGACCGCGACCCGCTCGCCGTCACGGCCGTGCAGTTTGCCGCCTCCGCCTTGCTGGCCGCCCCGCTGGCCGTAGCCGTCGAGGGCGCCCCGGCCCTGCCGTCGTCGACCGCCCCCATCGTCGCGGCCCTCGCCCTGACCGTCCTCGGCACCCTGCTCCCGTACGCCCTGTTCGCCTACGCCCAGTCGCGTGTCTCGCCCGGCCTCGCCGGCGCCTTCCTCAACATCGAACCGGTCGTCGGCTTCGGTGCGGGCGTCATCGCCTTCGGGGACCCCTTCGGCCCGCTCCAACTGCTCGGCGGTCTGACGGTCCTGGCGGGCCTGGCCCTCACCGCCGCCCCCGGCCCAGACCAGCCCCCTGCCCCACCCGAGCCACTACCCGTCCTGGGGGATCAGGCCGCCAGGACGAGGTCGAGGCGGCGGCCCATGTCGATGTCGATCGTGCCGTAGAGGTTGGCGTTGGACCAGAACAGCGGCGACAGGCCGCGCTTGTCGGCGTCGGTCAGTCTCTGCTGCCAGGCGGGGTCTTTGAGGACGGACTGGACGAGCAGGGTGTTGATGAATTCTCTGAACTAGTTGATGATCTTGTTCGGGTCGACGCTGATGGTGCGACCGGCGACGTCGCGGAATGTCGGGGTGCCGAGGTTCACGGTGGCGGCAAGGCGGGCGAGCTGGTCGAGCTGGGCGAGTTTCTGTTCCGCTCCGGCGAGGCTGACCTTGAGTCCTTCGACTTCGCCCAGCCAGTTCTCCCGTTCGGCCTCGGCGATGCGGGCGAGCAGGTTGTTGCGGATGTCCACGATGCGTTGACGCTGGCCCGGGTCCGGCCGGAGGAGGCTGCAGCGTAAACAACTGTCCTCGTGAACGCAGCCGGTGCCGTAGGCGCGGCCGCAGTCGCCCAGGGCGACGTGCCGGCGTTCGAAGTGGCCGAGAAACTCCTCCCATTCTTGATCGGTGGGCGTGCGGTATTCCTCGCTGGGACGAGTCCCGCGGCGGCGGGTGATGAAGGCGCGGTGCCCCTTGATGACCTCCTCGGGATAAACGGCCTTGTAGCCCATCGTGGTGTTGATGTCGCGATGACCGACCACGAGCTGGGCGATGTGAGGTGGCCTCCCGTTCATGATCGCGTCGGTGATGAACAGGCGCCGGAAATCGTGTGGGGTGAACTTCAGCGGCTGGTTGCTGGTGTCGGTGAGACCGGTGCGGGCCAGAGCCTGCGTTGAGCAGCGCCCGGATGCCGGAGATAGGAATCGGCCGGTTCTCCACTCCGATCGGTCGTTGAAACAGCAGAGGCATGGGTGGATTCCAGACTCGCTCGTGGATGTCGTAGGAGGCCACGAGCGGGACCGCGCCGCTGGTGTCCCGGACGCGGCAAATGATTGTGCTGAGCACGTCGGCCAGTTCGGGGCTGATGACCAGCAGCCGTTCGGCGTCGGTCTTGGACGGAGCAATGTGCACCAGCGGGATGAGTTCGCCGGTGCCGGGCAGTCGGTATTGCACCAGGCTGTGATGCGAAAGTTCGGTCAGTTCCTCGACCCGGATGCCGGTGTGGCGGAGCGTTTCGACGATCGCCCAGGCCCAGAACGCCTTGTGCTCCTCCATGGTGAGATCGCAGCGGTGGCCGGTATCGGGGTCGTCGGCCCAGACCTTGGCCGCGGGGTTCTTGGTAACCGACCGGCACCAAGTGTGCCCGGCTGCGGTGAACTGGCTGCCGGGGGCCACTGCTTGTGCGGCATGCAGTCGTTCGGCGGCCTGCCGACGATGCTCATCGACGGTCCGCGCCAGTGTCGGCAAGACAGGGAGGCGTTCTCGGGTGCGCTGATCCATGCGGGACTTGCGGCTGGCGTGTTCCTTCCTGCGGGACATCTCTCAACGCGAACGGGGCAGGGTGCTGCCCAGATGCCCCACCGGGCCGGGTCGTCCATGGCCCATTCGGCCAGGTCGAGGTAGAAGGCCCGCACGATGGCCAGGTGGTTGAGGCCGTGATCGGCGCGCGGTGTGGGACGACGCCGGCCTGACCGGCTGAACCTCACCCCGGCGGCACCTGACCCGGATGCCCGCCGTCTCGCCTCCCGGGCGCGTTCTGGGGCTCATGTGAACCCCTGCGGCCGGTTCCGCCTTGACATGGAAACCCGGCTCGACCTGACGTTGCCGTGAGCGGGTCCCCGCTTCACTGCCGGGTGCGCCGCGGCGGCAACCCCGGCGAACGCGGGGCTCTCCAGGATGGCCTCCGGGGAGGATCGGACCGGATGTTGGCGCTACAAAAGCGATCTTGACGACGATTCGGTGACGAGGGCTGTTTGCCCTGGTTGAGAGCCCTAGCGTGCCTGCTCATGCCTGGGGATTTCCTCTCGAATGAGCAAGTGACCCGCTATCGCCGGTTCCGGCCTTGCGGTAGAGCGGCGACTCCTGCGGCAGGCTCCCTCGTCCTGCGCGCTCTCGGATCAAAGGTCTTGGGCCGCTCTTGAGCCCGGCGTTCCAGAACGGCCCAAGGGCGGGCGGTCACGATGGCGGCACATCGTAGAGAAGGAGCGCATCGTGCACACCGCCGACCACCCGAACGTCCCGCAGATCATGCTGCCCGGCCAGGCCGCCGCCGCCCCCGGGCCGCTCGACATGGCCAACATGTACCTCGCGCACTACGGCTTCCGCCGCGACCTCGGCCACCTGCTCACCGCGATCGGCCGGATCCGCCTCGACGACCGGCGGCGCGTCTCAGCGCTGCGCGAGCACCACGCGTGGGTCCTGTTCGTCCTGCACCACCACCACACCGCCGAGGACGAGAAGATCTGGCCGCGGCTGCGCGAGCGGGCCCCGGGGGCGATCGGCACGATCGACGCGCTGGAGGCCGAGCACGAGGCGTGCGACCACTGGATCCGCGAGAGCACCGAGGCGTTCCAGGCGTTCGACTCCGGACCGTCCGAGCAGGGGCGCGAGCGGCTCACGACCGCCCTGCGCACACTGGCCGACACCCTCGGCGCGCACCTCGCGCACGAGGAGACCGACGGCATCCCGCTGATGATGGCCCACATCACGCCGGAGGAGGACGCGGAGATGCACAAGACGATCATGAAGGACTACGGCCTGCGCAAGCTAGTCAGGCTGGTCGGCTGGACCAGCGCCGAGGTGCCTGCCGACGTCGAGGCCCACCTGCGCGCGACCGCGCCCCGGCAACTGCTGATGATCTCCAACCTGGCCGGGAAACGCTACCGGCGCCGCACGGCCTACCTGTGGGGCTGAGCCGGTCCTCTGGGGCTGAGCCGGTCCGGTAGAGGTGAACCGGTCCCCGCCTACTCGCTGGGCTGGGCCAGTTCCCGTTCCACGCATTCGGCGTGCTCGGCGTGCCGCCGCGCCGCCCCGATGTCGCCCAGGGCCTCGGCCAGCTGCGCCAGCGACCGGCTGACCGGCCACAACAGCATGCCCAGGCCGGAGATCCCGATGCGGTCGGCGTACGGGGACGCCTCCTCGTACAGGGCGGCGCAGGCTTGCCGGTCGCCCAGCGCGGCCCAGAGCTCGCAGCGCAGCACCAGCCAGCACAGGTACACGAACGTGCGTGGGATCGGCGGCTGCCGCTCCCACGGGCCGAGCGCCTGCCGGGCCTCCTCCAGCCGGCCGCTGACGACCAGGTAGTGGGCGTACAGGTCGAGGTTGAACGGGTCGAGCGGCTCGTGCGACATGTCCATCGGCGGCCGGACCGCGTCCGCCGCCCCGAGGCGCAGGCGCATGACCTCCACCACGTACGTGATCCCGGCCGTGCTCGACTCCACCCCCCACATCGAGGTGGCCCGCTGCTCGGCCGCGGTGGCCGCGAGCAGTTCCTCGGCCGCGTCCAGGTCGCCCTGCTGCACGAGCAGGCCGAGCCGCAGCCAGCCCAGCATGATGCGCAGATACGGCATGTGGATACGCCCGATCAGCCGCGCCGCCTCGGCCATCGGCTCCCGTGACTCCCGCACCCGGCACAGCTCCAGCAGCGTGCCGGCCTGGCAGATGAGCCCGATCGCGCGTAGCTCGTCGTCGCCCGCCTCCCGCCCGGCGCGGGCCATCTCCTCGCCCGCCTCCAGCCGCTGCCGCGCGTGGTCCGGGTCGAGCAGCCCGTAGTAGCGGGCGAACAGCACCCGGCCCAGCAGCGTCGCGTCGTTCTCGCGGCGGGCCAGCCGCACCGCCTCGGCGCTCCATAGCTCCCGCTCGGCCGGGTCCCGGCCGGGCTCGTAGTACGTCTGGAGCGTCAGGCAGGCCAGCACCCGGGCGCGGGCCGAAGGCTCCAGCCCCTCTTCAGCGGCCAGCTTCGCCAGGTCTGCGACTAGGTCCGGATCGTGGTCGCCATAGACCTTCCAGGGCTGCAGGATGCGGCCGCCGTACCCGGTCGCGGCCTCGATCAGGCGCCGCCGGTCGCCTACCTGCCCGGCCAGATGGCGGATGCGCGCCAGCTCGGCCTCCTGCCCCAGCGAGTCGCCCGCCCCGAACCTGGCCTCGGCCAGCGCGAACAGCAGGTCCATCCGCTCGGCCTGACTCGCCGCCGGGTCGTCCTCGGCCACGCGGTCCGCCCGTTCGAGCAGCTCGACGGCCGCGTCGTACGCGCGCAGCCGCTTGGCCTCCTCGGCAGCCCGCCACGCAGCCCGCCACGCCCGCGCGGTGTGTCCCGCGGGGATCGCCAGCAGCCAGTGGTGCGCGGCGGCGGCCAGCCGGTCCGAGGCCGGGCCGCCGGTACGCGACTCGATCGCGGCGGCGACGGCCGCGTGCAGCCGGGCCCGGCTCAGCACCGGCACCACCTCGGCGAGCGCCTCCTGCACCAGCGCGTGCACGAACAGGAACCGCCCGGGCCGCCCCTCGGCCAGCAGCTCCGCGGCCATGGCAGGCTCCAACCGGTCCAGCGCCGTGCCCAGGTCCAGCCCGGCGGCCTCAGCCGCGACCGTCACGTCGAACTCCCGCCCGGCCACCGCCGCCACCCGCAGGAAGTCGGCGGACGGCGCGGGCAGCCGGTTCACCCGGCCGAGCACGACGTCGCGCACGCCCAGCGGCAGCGTGCCGCCGCCCGGCGATCCGGCCCGCAGGTAACGCACCAGCTCGGTGACGAAGAACGGATTGCCGTTCGTACGCTCCCTGAGCCCCCGAACGTCCGCGCCCTCGGGAGCCAGCCCGGCCAGGTCGGAGGCGGACAGCCCGGACAGCGGCAGCCGCAACGCCTGCCGCCGCGCCAGCGCCTCGAACGCCTCGGCCAGCGCGCCCTCAGGCGGCGGCCAGGTGCGTGCCGTGCCCACCACGGCCAGCCTGCCGCCCAGCACGTACCCGGCCAGGTAGCCCAGCAGGCGCAGCGAGGAGCGGTCCGCCCAGTGCAGGTCGTCCAGAACCACCAGCACCGGCTGCTGGGCCGCGGCCAGCGCCCGGGCCGCCGCCTCGTAGGTGCGGAACCGCGCGCCCTCGGGGTCGTTGCCGGTCGCGGAGTTGACGCCGGGCAGGTTCGCCCGCACGTCGGCGGGCAGCGGCGGCAGCGTGTCGGCCAGCCGCTCCAGCACCGCCACCCACGGCCAGAACGCCGGAGCGCCCTCCGTCGCCGCGCACCGCCCCACCGCGACCGTGAACCCCCGGGCGCGGGCCCGGCTCACCAGCTCCTCGGCCAGCCGCGTCTTGCCGATCCCCGGCTCCCCGGTGATCAGCGCGAACCCGGGCCGGTTCGCCGCCGCCGCGTCGAGCAGCCCGTCCAGCGCGGCCAGCTCGTCCTTCCGGCCCGCGATGCCGCGCCCGGCCGGTTGGAGTTCGGGCATGGGCGGCCGCTGGGGGAGCAGCGCGGGGGACTGGCCGAGGATGTCACGTTCCAGCTCGCGCAGCTCCTCGCCCGGGTCGATGCCGAGCTCCTCGGCCAGGATCCGGCGGGCCGTGCGCAGCGCCTCCAGCGCCTCGCCCTGGCGGCCGCACCGGTAGAGCGCCAGCGCCCGCAGCGCCCACAGCTGCTCGCGCAGCGGGTGCTCGCGCGTCAGCATCTCCAGCTCGCCCAGCAGCTCGCCGTGGCGGTCCTGCCGGATCACCGCGCCCACGCGCAGCTCGCGGGCCCGCTCCCTGGCCTCGGTGAGGCGCGCCCTGACGGCGCCCACGTACGCCTGGTCGTCCAGGTCCTGGTACGGTTCGCCGCGCCACAGCGCCAGCGCCTCGCCTGCCAGCCGTTCCGCCTCGGCGGGCTCGGCCGCCTGCTCGGTCTGCCCGACCAGGCGCAGGAAGCGCGCCGCGTCCACCTGATCGGGGTCGATCGCCAGCGTGTATCCGACCGGCCCGAACGTCAGCAACCGGCTCTGCGCCCTGGCCGGGCGTCCCGGTTCAAGCAGGCGGCGCAGGTTGGACACGTACGAGTGCAGCGACACCTGCGCCTCGGCCGGTGGCTCCTCGCCCCACAACCGGTCGATCAGCGTGGCCGGGGATACCGGCCTGCCCTCGGCCAGCACCAGCACGTTCACCAGCGCGCGCAGCTTCGGCGCGCCGATCCCGCACGGCCGCCCGTCGTCGCCGACGATCTCCAGCGGGCCCAGCACACGAATGTCCAATGCCCTACCACTCCCACGAAGTCGTCGTCCGATCTTACGATGGGGTGGCCGGAGACGGTGTAGCCGAGGTGGTTGTACACCATCTGCGGTGGGATCATGGGCGATGACGAGCCGAGGTTCGGCTACGGCCAAGGACGGCGGCCGCCCTGGAGCGAGCGCGATCACGATGCCGAGCAAATCCGGGACGCACTGCGTGCTGCCGGGCTGATGGAGTGCAGCGACAGCCGGGCCGGGTTCGTGGTGGAGGGCAGGGGCACAGGGCGCCCCTTCCTCGTGGCTTTCGCTGGGCCCGAGAGCCGGGCCGGGGAGCAGATTGCCGCGCATGCGGCGGCGCTGAGGGCGGCCGGGATGCGGGCCGAGCCCGGCGCTGCTGGATGGGGTCGGCCCCCGCGGTGATGCGGGCTGAGGTCTCCTCGCCCAGGCGCACATAGCGGCCGAGGCTGGCCAGGTGCTGGTGGCGGCTCTTGGCCTGGAGCTCGGGCGCGGTGCGTCCGGCTTGCGCGAGATGCTGCAGCGCCGAATGACGCAGCTGATGCAAGGTCCACCCCCGGCGGTGTGGGTCGAGCTTGGCCGAGGCGGTCTTGAACAGGTACTCGGCGCGCGGGTAGGACAGGCGGCCCCGCCCGGTGACGGGACAGACGTCGCCGCACGCTGGCGCGCGGCGACCGGAGGAAGGAGCGCGCCGGTCTGCCAGGAACACCCGCCCGCAAGTGCGGTCTGCCAGCAGGCGGGGCAGCAGCCGAGCCGTTGCTGTGGCCCAGTGCACGTATTCGTTCGAGCACCACTACGCCTTCGCCGACCGGATGCGCTCGGACCCGCAGGTCCAGCAGTGCTATCGGGTCGCGGGACCGTGGGACTACGTGGTCGTCCTGGCCGCGCGGAGCACGCGCGATTGCGGCCGACTCGGCGACCGCCTGTTCAAGGCGGACGACAACATCAGGCGATACGAGACCCTGGTCGTCTTCGACACCATCAAAACCGGCCTGGCCCTCGCGCTGCCCGCACCACAGCCCTCTCGACCACAAGACAAGCGGCCATAAGCAGGACGACCAGGTGAAGACCAGAACTAGTGACAGGCGTCACCGTCACCAGCGACGGCTGGGGACCACACGAGAGGCGCTGGGCGGCCGCCGGCGATGACCGACGAGCAGATCCGGCACGCCCGCGACCTGCTCACCCGTCCGGTGAATACCGTCTCCTCCATCGCCCGGCTGCTTGGCGTCAGCCGCTCGACCATCTACAAGTATGTCCCCGAGCTCACGACGACGGCCCGTCCTGCCATCGGTGAGTCGGCAGCGGAGCTCGAAGCAGGCCGCTGATTATCCCAGCTCAGAGCAGGTTCGGCGGTTGGTGGCACGTTGGTTAACGGCACCCCGGTGTACTGAACAGCACGCGGGGTTCAAGGTCCCAGCCGGGTCAGCCGAGATCACGCTGGCAATCAGTGGTTGATGCTTGGGCATCTGTTAAGAACTGCTGATTGCCGGTCGGTGTGCCGGGGAACTCGGCGCACTGTGACATTGTGACGGCAGCTCGCTAACTCTCATCAGGACCCTCGCCGAAGTGCGAAGAGCGGTGGAGGAGCGCAGGACAGTCGCCATGACGTGCGGAAGCGGGCCTGCGGCCAGACAGCGCCCCGACTTGGTGAGCTATGCCGCCCTGAGGATGGGGACGACGTCCGACGCCAGCCGCTCCGCCTGCTGCCTGAAGTCCCCCACAGGCATGAGGTTCATCGAGGAGAACCCCAGCCCGGCGAACGTGAGCAGCCGCTCGGCCACCTCCTCGGCGCTCCCGGACACCACTCCTTCCGACACCTGAGACTCCCCCACGCGAACCGGAATGTTGTAGACGCAGGTCACCGTCCTTCCCCTCGCCTCGGCAGCGGCCAGAACCCGCGCTCGCAGGGCCGCGGCCTGCTCCGGCGGCGCGAATCCGTACGACGGGATCCATCCGTCGGCGAGCCGCCCGGTGGCCTCCAGGGCGCGCTTGCCGTACGTCCCGAGCCAGATAGGAATCGGCCGGTCGGGTTTGGGCTCGAGGTCGGCACACTCGGTGTGATAGCGGCTGCCGTGGAAGGTGAAGGTGGGCTCCGACCACAGCCCGCGGATGATCTGGATGCCCTCCACCATGCCGTCGACCTTCTCCACCGGCGAGGGCACGCCGAGCCCGAAGGCCCGGAACTCGTCATCGGAATAGCCGCCGCCGAGGCCCAGGATGAGCCTGCCGCCCGAGAACCGGTGCAGGCTCTCGGCCATTTTCGCCACCATCGCGGGCGGCCGGTACGGCATGCCGAGCACCCTGGTGGCCACCTGGATGCGTGACGTGGCGGCCGCGACCCAGGTCAGCAGCGTCCACACTTCGTACGTCGGTACGGCGCCGCAGGGGTGGTCGGAAGCCGACACGAAATCGAACCCCAGTTCCTCAGCCACTCTGGCGTCGCCCACCGGATCCGCGCCTGGCGCGGCCGAAGTAGACAGGCCCAGCCCGAACATGCGCATATCCGTCGACCCTTCGTCATGGATGTTTACATGTAAACCTAAGCAATGAAGTTGGTTACATGTCAACTAAACCCGCTAGGGTGGAGGCATGGCTGAGCCGAGATGGCTGGACACCGCCGAGTTCCGCGCCTGGATCGGCTACCGGCGGATGCGACTGCTGCTGGACGCCGAAGTCGGCCGCGACCTGCTGGCCGACTCGGGACTGTCCATGCCTGACTACGACGTGCTGTCCGCGCTGACCTCGTCAGAGGGGCACCGGCGACGGCTCACCGAGCTGGCCGACCGGATGCTCTGGTCCAAGAGCCGGCTCTCGCGCCACATCAGCCGGATGGAGCAGCGCGGGCTCGTCGCCCGCGAGGAGTGCGAGAACGACGCCAGGGGCGCCGTCGTCGTACTGACCCCGGATGGATTGCGCACGATCCAGGAGGCCGCGCCCTTGCACGTGGAGTCCGTCCGGCGGCATTTCATCGACCTGCTGTCCCCCGGGCAGCTTGACGCCCTCGGCACAATAGCCGAGAGCGTGCTGGCCCACCTGGTCCCCGACGGCGCGTCGGGGATGGAGCGGTAGCGACGTACGACGCCGACAGCGGCCGGCGCGGCCGGCAGCGGGGCACCGGCCGGAACTCCGGGGCGGTCGGTGTCGGCGGCCAGACCAGTGTGGATGATGATGGTGCGGCCCGTTCATGGCCGGCGAGATCAGCGTCGCGGGCTTCACGCTGAAGGGCTGTGTCGTCGCGGGTACGGCCCGGAAGGAACAGCGGAACGGAAACGTTCGCCCGCCACGCCCCAAGTCAGCGGTTCACGGGTTGCGCAGGAAGGGCAGGCCCGCATCAGCGCAGGTCAGGCAAATCCGTTGGAAATTTCCCCAGGGCTACAGCGAGGCCGTAGAAGACGACCGAGGCCGAGCGCGCGGCAAAAGCGGAGCGCCGGGCCGAGCAGGCGGAGGCAGGCACCAGGAAGCCCGGCAGGAGACTAAGGGACGTACGCGAGGAGCTCAGGGAGGTGCGCGGCGAGCTGACGGCAGTCCAGCGGGAAGCCGGCGGCGCCGCGGTCGCCCTGGCCGTGGCCAAGACCGACCTCGAGGCGGCCGAGCGCAAGGGAACAGGACCTTCAGCAGCGCCCTCCAGCGCAGAGCAGCAGGCACAGCGTTCACGTCCCGACGACGCTGATCAGCGGGGGCAGAGGTGAGCCCGATCATGGCCTCATGTGCCCACCTCGGCTGGTCGACATTTTGCCCTACTCACTGAAGAACAATGACAAGATGCCGCTGCGGTTTAGGCAACCAGCCGCGGCGAAAGGCGACACGATGACCGACTCCAGCCGCATAGTTCCGGCGTCACGGCGGGTGCACGGACACCGGCCGACCTCCGGCCGGCCGCTGAGGCCACCGATGACGTTCCGCCCCGGCGCGGTAGCGGCCATCCTTGCCGCGGGCAGCGCTGGATGAGCAGCCGCGGCGATCGTCCTGCTCCGGGACGGTCACGCGGGCCGGGCGTAGGACCTGACCGGACCGCAGGCGCTCACCCACCGGCAGCAGGCGGAGGCGATCGGCGCCGGGCTCGGCCGTGCGACCGCGTTCGAGGGGCTGACCTACGGGCAGGCTCGCCGGGCCTACATCGAGGGCGGACTTCCGGTGGAGGCCGCCGAGTTCGTCCTGGGCTACCAGGCCGAGTACGCGGAGGAGCCCCCGGCGGTCTCGCCCACGTTCGAGCAGGTGACCGGAAGGAAGGGCCGGACACTCGCGCAGTGGGCGGCCGACCACGCCACTGAGCTGGCTCTGGCCGCCTGACGGCCAACGGCGCAAGGTGGGGCGGTGCGATGGGGTCTCGGCCCGCTCTGGAACAGCAGGTGCGCGCGGAAGGGTGAAGTGGGCCCGACTATGTCGGTAGGGCCTGCCAAGATCGCGACATGACAATCGACGCGCTGACGTCGTTCCGCTGGCTGCAACCGCCGTAGGGCGATCGCGGCAACCTCCTCGGCGAGATCTACTGCGTGACCTTGCTGCGCGGGCTCGACCCGGCCGAGGTGCTGCGCCGGTTCGGCGCCCGCACGAGCACGCAGATGAGCTTCGTCGAGCTGGACCTCGCGGTCTCCGACTTCGCCATGGTGACCGGCGGCGGTGACGGAGGTGGCTATGTCGGAGCGGTGTCCGTCTTACGACATGACACGCCTGCGACTACTTCCACTACGCCGTCGACGGCATCGTGATCATCGCTTTCGACCCGACCGCTCCCGAGCATCGCTCCGGTGCCGACACCGACCGGCTTGCTGGCCTCATGCGCGAGTTCGGCCTGCCATTGGAGGAGAGCTCGGACGAGGAGTGGGACCAGCGCTACGACGGCCTGTCCGAGCATGGCATCGCGCGGATGTTCGCGATGGCGGCCCGCCTCACCGGCG